>CAMCDF010000039.1 GCA_945873475.1 Bifidobacterium breve
GTGCCATCGGGAAGCAGGCCGAACTGCGCGGTGATGGCACGCCCCAGCGGGTCGCGCGCCGGGGCGTCCACCAGACGGCCGCCCGCGGCGGACACCAGGGCGTCGAGCGTGCCCTCGCCCCCGTCGGCCACCGGCACGCATACGGCCTCGGCACCCGCCAGCTGCACGCCCACGGCCATCGCAGCCGCCGCATCGGCCGGACCGAGCGCCGACTTGAACGGCGCCGGCGCGACCACCACGCGCATCAGTCGCGCCCGGCCGGGGGTGCGGGGGCCCAGTCGAGCTGCAGGAAACCGCGCAGGCGCTCCTGGAACTCCGCGTCGTCGGCCGACGTGCGGATTGCCCGGTCGAGCTCGGCGGCGTCGTCGCCCACCACCACGCGAATGGGCGGGGGCTCGGCGTGAATGGCATCCCAGATGGCCTCGGCGCACGATTCGCCGGTACTGGCGTCGGGCCGCTCGCGCCACGCGCCGAAGCCCGCGCGCAGGTCGGCGAAGAGCGGGGCGTACGGGGAATCGGGGTCGGTGACGTCGCCGGTGAGGCGCGTGGCGCTGGGGAAGTCTGTGTCGATCATCCCGGGCTCGATCATCACCACGCGCACGCCGAACGGCGCCATCTCCACCGACAGGGCCTCCGACAGCGCGCTGAGGGCGTACTTCGACGCGTGGTAGAAGCCGACAAGCGGGTTGGACAGGCGTGCGCCGATGGACGACACCGTGACGATGGTGCCCCTGCGCGCAGTGCGCATGGCGGGCGCGAGGGCCTGCACCATGGCCGCGGCGCCCCACACGTTGGTCTCGAACATCTCGCGGGCCACCTGCAGGTCGCCGTTCTCCTGCGGGCCCATCATCGCGTAGCCGGCGTTGTTCACCAGCACATCGATGGCCCCGCCCCCGGCGAGATCGGTGGCGATGGCGGCGGCCTGCTGCACCTGGTCGGGCACGGTGACGTCGAGCTGCACCAGCGTGATGCCCTGCTGATCGCCGTAGTCGTCGCGTGCGCGGGCCATGTCGCGCACGCCGGCCACCACTGAGTAGCCGCCGCGGGCAAGGCGCTGGGCTGTGGCGCGGCCCACGCCGCGACCGGCGCCGGTGACGAGTGCGATGGGCTGCGTCATGCGGGTGAGACTACCCCTGCGTCGCGCGGCAGCCGCACGGTGAAGACCGTGCCGTCCCCGGGACGCGATGCCACCGAGATGTCGCCGCCATGCGCATGCGCGAGGCCCCTGGCGATGGCGAGCCCCAGCCCGGCGCCCTGGCGGTCGTCGCGCTGGCGGGCGGCGTCGGCCCGGTAGAAGCGGTCGAACACGCTGTCGATGGCCTCGGGGGGTATGCCCTCGCCGGTGTCGGCCACCGACATCACGGCGTCCCCGCCCTCGACGTGGGCCTCCACCGTGATCGAACCGCCCGCCGGGGTGTGGCGGGCCGCGTTGTCGAGGAGGATCAGCAGCAGCTGCTCGAGGCGCTCGGGGTCACCGTCCATGGGAACGGGCGATGGCGCCTGCACCTCGAGCGACACGCCCTCGCGCTCGGCCAGCACCGCGCGGGGCCGGGCGGCCGCGCGCACCACCGCAGCCAGGTCGATTGCCTCGACCCTCATGGGCAGCGCGCCCGCATCGAGGCGCGCCAGTTGCAGCTGCTCGTCGACCAGGCGCTGCAGGCGCGCGGCCTCGGCGCTCATCAGGCCCACGAACTCGCGGCGGGCCTCCGGGGGCATCGAGTCGTCCTCCATCAGCTCGAGGAAGCCCCTGATGGCCGCCACGGGGGTCTTCAGCTCGTGCGACACGTTGGCCACCAGGTCGCGGCGGGTGCGGGCCAGAGCCCGCTCCTGCGTGACATCGCGGAAGGTCAGCACCACCGCGCCGGTGGGCTCGGAAAGCGCCACCGCGCCCACCGCGAGATCACCGCCCCCGGGGGTGGTGATCTCGGCCTCGTCCACGGGCGACTCGCCGGACCGGGCACGCGCCACGAGGTCGGCCAGCACCGGGTCGAGGTCGCCGCGCATCGCCTGCCCCCCCGGGCCCAGCCCGGTCATGCGCACGGCGGCGTCGTTGGCCACCACCACCTGGTCGTCGGGGTCGATGAGCAGCACGCCCTCGGCGAGGCCCGCCACGAGCGTGCGGGCACGGTCGCGCTCGCCCGTGACGGTGCCGATGAGGTCCTGTACCCGCTCGGCCATGCGGTTGAGCCCGCCGGCGAGGGTGGCGACCTCGCGGGGGGACATCTCGGGCGCACGCGCCGAGAGGTCGCCCGCCGACAGGCTGGCGGCGGTGCTGGCCACCCTGCCGATGCGCCGGCCGAGGATGCGCGACATCACGATGCCCCCGGCGGTGGCCAGCAGCAGCACCAGGATGACCGCGAAGAGCACGCGACGCTGCAGCGCGCCGATCTCGGCCGTGGGCGGCGGCACGGGCACCGCGACCTCGGCGATGCCCACCACGTTGCCGCCCTGCGTCACCCTCACCGCCGAGAAGACCGTGCGCTGGTCCTCCGGGCCCTCGGCCACCCGTACCCGCACCGGGTCGGCCGAGAACGACTTGTCGGCCAGGTCGCCCTCGGGGGTCAGCTCATCGGCGGGGAACGCGCCGGGTGCCGCAGACAGGTCGGCGCCGTGCCAGCCGGTGGCGATGTCCAGGTACCGGGCCGCACCACGGGCCTCCGATGCCAGGCGTCGCACGTAGGCATCGCCCTCGGCATCGGTGAGCCCGTACCCGGCGCCGGGAACCTCGGAGAGGTCTTCGAGCACGCCCACGGTGGCCTGCGAGGTGCGCTCGGTGGCGCCGGTGACGATGCTGCCCTCGAGCGTCGGCAGCAGCACCAGGACCATCAGCAGGCTGGCCGCCACTCCCAGCGTGATGAAGGAGCCGATGAGCCAGGTCTGCAGCCCGGTCCTGCCCCTGGGGCGACTCACTCGGGTGCCCCGTCCTCCCGCCCGAGCGCGTAGCCGACCCCACGGACCGTGCGGATGAGCACCGGGTTCGCGGGGTCGCGCTCGACCTTCTGGCGCAGGTGGCGCACGTGGACGTCAACGCTTCGCAGGTCGCCGTAGAACGACCCGTTCCACAGGTGATCCATGAGCTCCTCGCGGGTGAACACCCGGCGGGGCGACTTCATCAGCTTGAGGAGGATCTCGAACTCCGAGAACGTGAGGGGGATGTCCTCGCCGTCGCGGGTGACCGTGCGGGCGGCCGGGTCGACCTCGATGTCGCCCACGCGGATGGGGTCCTCCTGCACCGGCACCACGCGGGCGCGCCGGAGGTTGGCCTTCACGCGGGACACCAGCTCGCGCGGCGAGAACGGCTTGGTCACGTAGTCGTCTGCGCCCATCTCGAGCCCGAGCACCTTGTCGACCTCGTCGTCGCGGGCCGACAGCATGATGATGGGCACGTTGCGCGTGGCGCGGATGCGGCGGCACACCTCGATGCCGTCGATGCCCGGCAGCATCAGATCGAGCACCACCAGGTCGACGGGCTGCTTCTCGATGATCTCCAGGGCGTCGTCGCCGCGCCCGGCGGAGAGCACCTCGAAGCCACCCTCCTCGAGGGCGTACTCCACGACCCTCCGGATGGACTTCTCGTCATCGACCACGAGTACGCGCTCGGCCATGTGGCGATGGTACCGGTCATAACGCGGCGCTAAAGATCACGCGGTACAAAGTGGGCATGGACGACGACCGCAACGCCCCCGACACGCCCCCGCGCCCCTCGACTGCACGCCGCATCGCGGCACTCGCAGTACCCGCCGTGATCGGAGCCGGCGTGGCCCTGGGAGTGGTGGGCGCCACCGTGGGCTTCGGCGGCGGCGACACCACGATCATCCGCGAATCGGCGGGCACCATGGTGGCCAGTGCACCCAACGCCTCGGTGGCCGCTGCAGAGGCCGAGGGGCAGGCGAAGCCCGGGGGCACGGCCCCGGCCCTGTCGGTGGCCGATCTGGTGAAGCGCGAATCGCCCGCCGTGGTGCTGGTGGCGGTGAGCGACGGGGACGACGGCGGCGGATTCGGCTCGGGCTTCGTGATCGACCGGAAGGGGCACATCCTCACCAACGCGCACGTGGTGGACGGGGGCGATGCCATCACCGTCACGTTCTCGGACGGCACCAGGGAGAAGGCCCGGGTGCTGGGCGTGGACAACTCGACGGACCTCGCGGTGCTGAAGGTCGACGAGGTGCCCGCAGGCGTGCGGCCCGTGGCGCTGGGCGACAGCGCCGGGCTGGTGGTGGGCCAGGAGGTCGTGGCCATCGGCAACCCGTACGGCTACGAGCGCACCGCGACCACCGGCATCGTGTCGGCGCTGGAGCGCAGGATCGAGTCGCCCAGCGGCTTCGCCATCCAGAACGTCATCCAGACCGACGCGGCCATCAACCAGGGCAACTCGGGCGGGCCGCTCTTCGACATCGCGGGCCGGGTGATCGGCATGAACACGCAGATCGCCAGCCAGACCGGCGGCAACGTCGGCATCGGCTTCGCCGTGCCCATCGACACCATCGAGCCCATCGCCGAGTCGATCATCAACGAGGGCACGCCGAGGCACGCATGGATCGGCATCACCGGTCGCGAGCTCACCCCGGCGCTGGCCGAAACGCTCGACATGGAGGGCATGCGGGGAGTTCTGGTGGCCGAGACCGTCGAGGATGGCCCGGCCCGGAAGGCCGGGATCGTGGCCGCGCAGGACCCCAACGCCGACGTGCCACGGGGTGCCGACCTCATCGTGGCGGTCAACGGCCGACCGGTCACCGACATGGCCGACGTGAGCCGCGCGGTGGCCGGCCGGCGCGTGGGTGACCGCATCACGGTGACGGTGCGGCGCGACGGCCAGGAGCGCACGGTCGCCCTCACCCTGCAGGACCGCCCGGCGGGGGTGGAGAGGCCATGACCACCGCCCGCCCGACGGCACGCCGCTCTATGCTGACGGGCGTGTCGTCGCGCGCGCGCCTCATCCGCAGGGCCGAGGGCCGGGACGCCGGCGCCATCGGCGAGATCTACGACGAGGCCATCGCCAGCGGCGTGGCCACCTTCGCCCGTGGACCCCACGATGCCGGTGAGCGGACGTCGTGGCTGGCAGCGCGCGGTGACCGCGCGCCGGTGTGGGTGCTGGACGACCACGGCGACGTGCTGGCGTGGTCGGCGCTGGCCCCCTTCTCGCACCGCTCGTGGTACGACGGCGTGGCCGAGTACACCGTGTACGTGGCCGACGACGCCCGCGGGCAGGGCGTGGGCCGGACCATGCTGGACCACCTCGTGGATGAAGCACCCGCGCTTGGCTACTGGAAGCTGGTGGGGATGATCCTCGAGGGCAACGACGCCGGGCTGGCACTGGCCACCGGCCGGGGGTTCCGCCAGGTCGGCACGCACAACGCGCACGGGCGCGTGGGCGACGACTGGCGCGACGTGACCGTCGTGGAACTCCACCTGGAGGAGCGCCCGTGAGCACATCGCCCGCCCCGCTGGCGTCGCCCGACGAGATGCGCGACATGTTCCGCACCATGACGCTGATCCGGCGGTTCGAGGAGAAGGCGTCCGAGGAGTACATGGCCGGGCGCATCGGCGGGTTCCTGCACCTGGCCATCGGCGAGGAGGCGGCGATCGTGGGCACGGTCAGCGCGCTCAGGCCGGACGACCCCCTGACCTCCACCTACCGCGAGCACGGGCAGGCGCTCGCCCGGGGCAGCGACCCGCGGGCGATCATGGCCGAACTGCTGGGCAGGGCCACCGGAATCTGCGGGGGCCGCGGCGGCTCGATGCACCTGATGGACCTCGGGCGATCGTTCTACGGCGGCTACGGCATCGTGGGCGGGGCAGTGCCCCTGGCGGTGGGTCTCGCCTGGGCGGCGAAGTACCGCGGTGGCGACCAGGTGGCCGTGACGATGTTCGGCGAGGGTGCGGCCAATCAGGGCGTGGTGTCGGAGTGCTTCAACATGGCCGGGCTCTGGGACCTGCCCATCGTCTTCCTCATCCTCAACAACCAGTACGGCATGGGCACACCGGTGGAGCGCGCCGCGGCGGTGGACGACTTCTTCCCGCGCGCGGCCGCCTACGACATCGAGTCGTGGAAGGTCGACGGCATGGATGTGCTGGGCGTGCGGGCCGCGGTGTCCGAGGCCGCGCGGCTGGCCCGTGAGGACGGCCGCCCCGCCTGCGTGGAGCTGCTGGCATACCGGTACAAGGGGCACTCGATGAGCGACCCCGACACCGTGCGGTCATCCGAGGAGAAGGAGCGCTGGCAGGCCCGCGACCCGCTTGTCACGTTCGAGCGGGTGCTGCTGGGCGAGGGAATCATGGGCGCCGACGACATCGCCGCCATGCGCACCGAGGTGCAGCAGGTGGTGGACGACGCCGCCGCCTACGCCGAGCAGGGACCCGAGGTGCCGGTGGCCGAGCTGGCCCGCAACGTGTACGCGCAGCCCTGGAACGACGACCCGCGGGGCAGCGCCCTGGTGAGGCCATGAGCACGGCGCCCGCAGAGGTGACCTACCGCGACGCGCTGAACCAGGCGCTGCGCGAGGAGATGGCCCGCGACGAGTCGGTTTTCCTCATGGGCGAGGACATCGGTCACTTCGACGGCGCCTTCAAGGTGACGCGCGGCCTGCTGAAGGAATTCGGCGAGCAGCGGGTGGTGGACACCCCCATCACCGAGGCCGGATTCACCGGGCTGGGCATCGGCGCCGCGATGGCCGGCCTGCGCCCGGTCATCGAGATCATGACGGTGAACTTCGCGCTGGTGGCGATGGACCAGATCGTCAGCAACGCGTCGAAGATCCACTACATGTTCGGCGGGCAGGTGCCGGTGCCCATGGTCATCCGCATGCCGGGCGGCGCCGGCCACCAGCTGTCGGCGCAGCACTCGCACTCCCTCGAGGCCATGTTCACGCACGTGCCCGGGCTCAAGGTGGTGGTGCCGGCCACGCCGGAGGACGCCAAGGGCCTGCTGAAGACGGCCATCCGCGACGACGACCCGGTGATCTTCCTCGAGAGCGAGGGCCTGTACGGCAAGAAGGGCCCCGTGGGCGGCGAGGACGACCTCATCCCATTCGGCCAGGCCGTGGTGCGCAGGCCGGGGCGCGACTGCACGGTCATCGCACACTCGCGCATGGTGTGGGTGGCGCTTGCCGCCGCCGAACAGCTGGCGGCGCAGGGCATCGAGATCGAGGTCATCGACCCCCGCACATTCCGGCCGCTCGACCTGGACACCCTGGCCGCGAGCGTCGCGCGCACCTCGCGCGCGGTGGTGGTGGACGAGGGCTGGCCCGAGTGCGGAATCGCCGCCGGGCTGGCGGCGCATCTGTACGACGCCTGCTTCGACATGCTCGACGCCCCCATCCGAAGGGTCAACGCGGCCGACGTGCCCATGCCGTACGCGAAGAACCTCGAGCAGGCCGCGATTCCCCAGCCCCACGACGTGGTGGCCGCCGTCATGGCGACCCTGGCACGGGAGGTGCCCCGGTGAGCGACATGCTCATGCCCAAGCTCTCCGACACCATGGAGGAGGGCACGGTGCTCTCGTGGCTCAAGGCCGACGGCGACCAGGTCGCCAAGGGCGAGCCCCTCGTGGAGATCGAGACCGACAAGGCGACGATGACCGTGGAGGCGCCCGACTCGGGCGTGCTGCGCATCATCGCCGCCGAGGGCGACACGCTCGACGTGGGGCAGCCCATCGCGCAGATCGGCGGCTCCGCGGCGCCAGTGCCCGTGACCGACGATCCGGGGGCCACGGGGGTCATCGAGATGCCCGACGCCCCCACGCAGGAGATCGAGGCCGTGCGGGCCGCAGACGCCGAGCCCGCCACGGGAATCCCCACGGCCGACGACGGCACGGCGTCCTCGATATCGAGCGCGTTCACCCCCACCGATGTCTCCGCCACGGCCGAGCGGCCGGCGGCCTCGCCGCTGGCCCGGAACATCGCTGCCCGCGAGGGCATCGACCTCGCGACGGTGCAGGGCACCGGACCGGGCGGGCGCATCGTGAAGGCCGATGTCGAAGGCGTGCTGGCCTCCGGTGCAAGCGCACCCCCCGGCCCGTCGGCGCCGCCGGTCGCCAGCCCCTCCCCGCCTGCTCCCCCGCCGCTGCCGGCGCCCCGCGAGGCCGGGGCGTGGCCCGCCGGGCAGCGCACCCCGCTCACCCGCCTGCAGCGCACCATCAGCCGGCGAATGGACGAGGCCACTTCGGTTCCCGACTTCACGCTGGAGCGCGACGTCGACACCACGGCGCTCGCCGCCGCGCGGGCCGACCTGCGCGTGGCGCTGCCCGAGGCCAACCGGCCGAGCGTGAACGACTTCGTCATCCGGGCGGTTGCCATGGCGGCGCGCGAGCGGCCGGACATGGTGTCCCACATCGAGGGCGACGACTTCGTGGTGCCGGGCTCGGTCGACGTGGGCGTGGCGGTGGCCGTGCCCGGGGGGCTCATCGTGCCGGTGATCCGGCACGCCGACGCGAAGAGCGTGCCCGAGATCGCGGCCGAGGTGCGCGACCTCGCCACCCGCGGGCGAAGCGGCGACCTGCGGGCCGACGAGCTCGAGGGTTCGGTGATCTCGGTGAGCAACCTCGGCATGTTCGGCATCGACCGCTTCCATGCCGTGGTGAACCCGGGCGAGGCCGCGATACTCGCGGTGGGTCGCGCGGTGGCGAAGCCCGTGGTGGTGGACGGCCACGTGGTGGTGCGCGACGTCATGACCCTGTCGCTCTCGGTGGATCACCGCATCGCCTATGGGGCCGAGGCCGCCACGTTCCTGGGGCGGGTGGCCGAGCTGCTGGAGCACCCCGCCGCCCTGCTGGTGTGATGCGCCCGGCGCTGCTCGCGCGCACCGAGCGCATCGGCTACATCGAGGCGTGGGACGAGCAGCGGCGCCTGGCGGGCCTCGTGCGGGCGGGCGACAGCCCCGCGATCATCTGGCTGCTGGAGCACGACCCCGTCTACACCTACGGCCGCCACGGAACACGCGACGACCTCTTCATCACGGATGACGACCTGGCCATGCTCGGCGCCACGTGCCTGGCAAGCGACCGCGGTGGGCAGATGACATGGCATGGCCCGGGGCAGGTGACCGGCTACGTGATCATGGACCTCCGCCGGGGACCCGGCGTGCGGCGCTTCGTGGAGGCGCTCGTGGACGCCATGACCGATGCCTGCCACGCATGCGGCGTGCCTGGTGCTGAGAGCGATCACGAGCGCATGGGCACCTACGTGCAGGGGCGCAAGCTGGGCAGCGCAGGGATACGCGTGGCCGAGGGGGTCTCGATGCACGGCATCGGGCTGAACGTCGACCCGGACCTCGCGTGGTTCAGCCGCATGAGCGCCTGCGGCGCGCCCGAGGTGCCCGCGACGTCGATCGCGGCCGAGGGCGGCGACCCGCGCAGGGAGCAGGTGACGGCCGGCCTCGCCGCGGCGCTGGCGACGAGGTTGGCCCTTCAGCCATCGGGTGCCGCTACGGCGTGGTGAACTTGCAGGTGGTGGTGAACGCGTTCTCGCCCCTGCGCTGCACGAGGCATTCACCAACGGCACCGGCGTAGGCGCCCGTGCCACCGATCACCGCATAGTGGAGCTGATCGTTGATGAGCGGCAGGCCTGTCGGCGTCATGAACTCCTCGGATCCCGAAATGAGTATCGAGTCGGTCATGTCAGCGCCGAAGCCGTACTCCGCGTTGATGAGCCGGGTCTCACTCCTGGCACCCTTCCGGGTGACGATCGACGTGACGTTGAACGTGCCGATCTTCTTGCCGGCTTCGTCCAGGAGGGCTCCGTGACCGGCGGTGGTGCTGGCCACGTCGCTTCCGGCGGAGCCCGTTGTCTCGGCCTCGCGGTTCTCGAACGCCGGTGAGAAGGTGAGCTCGATGGAGTTCCCGCCCGAGCCACAGGCCGCGAGCAACAGAGGGGCGGCGATGACGAGCGGAAGGAGGGGAAGCAGGTGAATGCGTGTCATCGCGCGACCGTACCATCACTCATCGAAGTCACTTCGCTTCGTCAGGGGAGCAGGCGCTCCCACTCCACGAGCGCCCGGCCCACCAGGTCGTGGTCATCCGGATCACCGCCCACCGATGCCACGAGGGCGTCGAGGTCGTCGGCGTCGAGGTCGTGGGGTTCGGCGTCGGGCCGTGCCTCGCGCAGGGCCTCGGCCAGTGCCGCAGGATCGCCGTTCACGGGATGAGGTTCACGGCGGCGGCCAGCGCCAGCACGGCCAGCAGCGCGCCGTATCCCGTGTAGTCGGTGGCCAGCAGCACGATTGCCACCACCACCAGAACTGCCGACAGGCCCACCCAGAATCCGTTGGGGATTCCCGCCGCTCCGAAGCCCCACCCGCCCACTGGTGGACCTGATGGCATGCGGCGGCGGCTGCGCTCGGGATCGCTCATGGTTCCTACCCTACCGCCGGGTTCCGCCGACCTGCATGGCGCAGGTACCCTCTGCTTCATGGGCCGGGCCGAGGATGACCTGCTGGTGCAGTACCGGCGTCTCGAACACGAGCTGGACAGGATGTTCGCCGAACTGGCAGGCGGGGGCAGGGCGCCGCGCGCGCCGGGCATGCGGGCGATGGCCGACGTGTGGCTGGCCGACGACCCCCCCAGGGTTATGGTGCAACTCGACGTGGCCGGGGTCGACCCTGGCGCGATCAGCGTGGAACTGGAGGACGACCTCCTCGTGGTGCGCGGCGAGCGCCGGCGCCCCACCGGCGAGCGCCGGGTGTACCAGCACGCCGAGATCGAGTGGGGGCGCTTCGAGCGCAGGCTCCGCGTGGGCGCACCCGTCGAGGTGGCTGCGGCGACGGCCGACTACGACAACGGCATGCTCACCATCACGCTTCCCCTCGCCCCCCGGCGCGGGCCCGAGACCGTGCGGGTGAGCGTGCGGGGCGACCTGTGAGCGACGAGCCCGCGGAGACACCGGGCACGGTACCCGTGGAGGTGGGCAACACCGTGGCGGAGGACGTCATGGTGACCGCCGCAGGGGCAGACGAGGAGCCGCCGGAGATCACCTGGCCGGCCGACCTGCCCGTGCTGCCACTCAAGGGCACCGTGGTGTTCCCCGAGGCCGTGGCGCCCCTCGCGGTGGGAGAGCAGCGCAGCATCCTGCTGGTGGACGACGTGATGGACCGCGAGGTGAGGCGCCTGGTGCTGGTGACCTCGCGCGACGCCGAGACCCCCGAGCCCGGGCCGGGCGACCTCTACGACGTCGGCGTGGTGGCGACGGTCGAGAAGATGCTGCGCGTGCCGGATGGCTCGATGCGCGTGCTGGTGCACGGAGGCGAACGCGTGCGCCTCACGGCGTTCCCCGCCACCGATCCCTTCCTCGTGGCCACCGTCGAGCCCATGCCCGACGTGGTGGAGGAATCCGACGAGATGAAGGCGCTGGCCGGCAACGTGCTGTCGGCCTTCGGGCGGGTGGTCGACCTGGTCCCCTACCTGCCCGACGAGCTCCAGATGGCCGCGGCCAACGTGGAGGACCCCAGCACGCTGTCGTACCTGGTCATCTCGTCGCTGCGGCTTCCGGTGGCCGAGAAGCAGGAGCTGCTGGAGGAGGTGCGGGTGTCGCAGCGCCTTCGCCGCCTCAACGAGATCCTCGCCCGCGAGACCCAGGTGCTCGAGCTGGGGGCGCGCATCCAGGCCGAGGTCGAGCAGGACATCGAGCACGGCCAGCGCGAGTTCGTTCTGCGCCAGCAGCTGAAGGCGATCCAGGACGAGCTGGGCGAGGGCGACGAGGCCGAGATCAACGAGCTCAGGCGGCGCATCGAGGAGGCGCCCCTGCCCGACGAGGTGCGCACGGCCGCAGAACGCGAGATCACCAGGCTGGGGCGCATTCCGGACCAGTCGGCCGAGCACCAGGTGATCCGCACGTACCTCGACTGGATACTCGACATCCCGTGGGGCACGTACACCGAGGACGACCTCGACCTCGACCGCGCCAGGAGCGTGCTCGACGAGGACCACTACGGCATCGAGCGCGTGAAGAAGCGCATCCTCGAGGAGCTCGCGGTGGCGCGGCTGAAGGGCGACGCCGCCGGCACGGTCATCCTGTTCTCGGGCCCGCCGGGCGTGGGCAAGACATCGCTGGGGCGCAGCATCGCCCGCACGCTCGGGCGCAGGTTCGCCCGCATCAGCGTGGGCGGCGTTCGCGACGAGGCCGAGATCCGCGGGCACCGACGCACCTACGTGGGGGCCATGCCGGGCACCATCGTGAGGGCCATCCGCGACGCCGGCTCGATGAACCCCGTGATCATGATCGACGAGATCGACAAGATGGGATCCGACGTGCGGGGTGATCCGTCGTCGGCGATGCTCGAGGTGCTGGACCCCGCGCAGAACTCGACCTTCCGCGACCACTACCTCGACCTGCCGCTCGACCTCTCGAAGGTGCTGTTCATCGCCACGGCCAACGTGCTCGACACCATCCCGCGGCCGCTGCTCGACCGCATGGAGGTCATCGCGCTGTCGGGCTACACCGACGACGACAAGCTGCACATCGCCCGGCAGTACCTGGTGCCACGGCAGCTGGAGGCCACCGGCGTGCCGCCCGAGCGGGTGGAGATCACCGACGAGGCCATCGAGACCGTGATCTCCGAGTACACGCGCGAAGCGGGCGTGCGCGGGCTGGAGCGCCGCATCGGTGCGCTGCTGCGGCGCGCGGCGCTGGACATCGCGGAGGGGTCCGATGATGCCGACCGCATCGGCCCGGCCGAGGCCCGCGAGATGCTCGGGCCCGAGCGCGTGCACCCCGAGGCCAAGCGGCGCACGTCGGAGCCCGGTGTGGCAACCGGCCTGGCGGTCACCGGGGCGGGCGGCGACATCCTGTTCGTCGAGGCCAGCGTCATGCCGGGGAAGGGATCGCTGGTGGTCACCGGTCAGCTGGGCGAGGTCATGCGCGAATCGGTGCAGGCAGCGCTCACCTGCGTGAGGGCCCGGTCGGCCGAGCTCGGGCTGGACCTGGGCGACGACTACTTCTCGAACCACGACATCCACGTGCACGTGCCGGCGGGCGCCATACCCAAGGACGGCCCGTCGGCCGGCATCACCATCGCGACCGCGCTGGTGTCGGCGCTGTCGGGCCGCACCGTCAGCCCCGACGTCGCGATGACGGGCGAGATCACCCTGATGGGGCAGGTGCTGCCCATCGGCGGGGTGCGCGACAAGGTGCTGGCCGCCCTTCGCGCCGGCATCCATACCGTCATCATCCCCGCCGACAACGAGGGCCAGCTGGTCGAGGTACCCGACGGCGCCCGCGAGCAGGTGACGGTGGTGCTCGCCGCGGACCTCGGCGACGTCATACCCGTGGCGATGCCCGGCTAGCGCCGGGACCGCCCACCGCCCACCGCCCCGCACCCGCACGCCGTGCGCCCGGTATTGTCACCGGCGTTCAGTTCCCCATTCGTCAAGCGAATCAGCAGGAGAATCAATGGCTCTCGGCATCGGCACGGAAGCACCCGACTTCACCCTCATGAACACCGAGGGGGACCACATCAGCCTCTCGCAGTTCCGCGGCACGCCCGTGTACCTCAACTTCTTCCCTGCCGCGTTCTCGCCGGTGTGCGTCGACTGGTTCAGTGGCATCGCCGATGACTCGAGCCCCTACGCCGGTGCCGTGGTCATCGGCATCAGCGTCGACAACAAGTGGTCGCTCACCGCCTTCAAGGAGCAGATGAAGGCCAACGGGGTGCACTTCCTCGCCGACTTCCACCCCAGGGGCGATGTCGCGAAGGCCTACGACGTCTACCTCGAGGAGGCCGGCGTGTCGGGACGCTGCACCTTCGTCATCGATGCCAACGGCGTGATCGTCGACGTCGATCAGGTGCACCCGCTCGAGCAGCCGGACGCCGACCGCCTCATCGCGGCGCTCGGCGCCTGCAAGGCCTAGCAACGCCATGTTCCTGCTGCTCGGTCGCTACCTGAAGCC
>CAMCDF010000040.1 GCA_945873475.1 Bifidobacterium breve
CGGAACGCACCGAGGGCTCGGTCGAGCGGCGCTTGGCCGCCGGCTCGATGATGGAGTCCTCCACCAGCTGGCGCGTGCCCGAGCCGATCTTCGGCGACACCACCACCAGCCGCTGATCGGGCAGTGCGGTGCGCGATCCCAGCACGCGCGCCACGCGCTGCGCGGCGCGCCAGCTGCGCAGCCCCGCCGCCTCGGGCCCGGCCAGCGCGTAGAGGTCGTTGGCGTTCAGGCAGGCAGGTGACGCCGTGCGGACGGACGTGAAGAACACCAGTGCATCGCGTGCCATCAACAGCCGAACCGGCCGCACACCGGACTCCTCGCACTGCTGCTTCTCGCGGTCCTTCATCTCGCGGCTGGCCCCCGCGATGTCCACCAGGTCGTCGCACAGCGCCGTTATGCCCGCACCGGTGCCGGTCATATCCACGCGCACCCGCGCAAGCGGATTCGCCGCCGAGAAGTTGCCTGCCACCGACGACACCATGGGCAGGAGGTTGGAGGAGCCGGCCACCGAGACCGACCCGTCGATGTCATCCCCGCCGCACCCGGCTGCCAACGTGCCCAGCGCCATTGCTCCCGACGCGACGGCGAGCAACGTTGTTCTTGGACGGGGGGCCATTCCGGAAACCTACGGCACTAGGTGCGGTACTCCGCATTGACCGTTACATACCCGTGGCCGAGATCGCTGGCGAAGAGCTCGGCCCGGGCGGCACCCCGACCCAGGCCCACCTGCATCTCGTACTCGGGGCGCGCCATGACCTCTGCGATGCCCGCGCCGTCGGGCAGCACGCCGTCGAAGCGCAGGGTGAACTGCACGTGCCCACCGGTTGCGGCCAGCGCCTGCCCCACCGCCTGGTGCACCCGGCCCCAGTTGGCGTCGCGGCCGTACACGGCGGTGCGCACCAGGGCGCTCTCCCCCACTGCCCGCGCCACGCGCTCGGCCTCGGCGTCGTCCAGCGCGCCGTCCACCACCACGCGCACGGCGTGCTCGGCACCCTCGCCGTCCTTCACCATGAGGATCGCCAGGAAGCGGCAGACCGCCCGCAGGGCGTCGCCGAACCGCGCCAGGTCATCTCCCTCAAGAGGCGGGCCCTCGCCGTTGGCCAGCACCAGCAGCGTGTCGCTGGGGCTCATCTGGCCATCCACGCTTATGCGGTTGAAGCCGCCATCGGCAGCCGCGCGCGTGAGGGCCAGCAGGTCGTCGGGCAGCACACAGGCATCGGTTGTCACGTACGCCAGCATGGTGGCCATGTCGGGGCGGATCATCCCCGCGCCCTTGGCCGCCGCGCCGATGGTGACCTCGCCACCCGCAAGCGCCAGAAGGAACGTGCCGCCCTTCGCGAATGCGTCGGTGGTGCGGATGGCCTCGCCGAAGTCCACGCCGCCATCGGCTGACAGCGCCGCGGCGGCGGCGTCGACACCGGCCGTGAGCGCCTTCATGGGAAGCCGCTCGCCGATGACGCCCGTGGAGCACACGGCCAGGCTGCCCACCGGCATGCCCGCGGCGGCGGCGGCGGTCTCCCCCATGGCGCGGGCATCCACGATTCCCTGCTCGCCCGTGGCGGCGTTGGCGCACCCGCTGTTCACCACCACGCCCCGCAGGCTGCCCGCATGCAGGGTTCGTGAGTAGATGACGGCCGCCGACGGCAGGGCGCTCGGGGTATCCACCAGCGCCGATGCCGCGGGCCGGTCGCTCACCAAAAGGCCCAGGTCGAGCAGTCCGCCGCCCTTGAGGCCCGCGGCCACACCCGCGGCCCGGAAGCCCGTGGGCGCCGTGACCCCCGTTCCGTCGACGCGCGTGAGGCCATCCGGCGCGCCGATCCAGTCGGCGCGCTCAACGGGCGACCAGTCGGTCAGCGCAGCCCCTCGTCCTCGGGCCGGCCGGCCATGAGGTTGAGGTTCTGCACGGCCTGCCCCGCCGCGCCCTTCATCAGGTTGTCGATCACGCCGAAGGCGATCAGGCGCCCGGTGGCCTGGTCGACCATCGGGCACACCTGCGCGTAGTTGGTGTGCTGCACCGCGCGCATGCCCGGCGGCTGCTCCACCACCTCCACGAAGGGGGCGTCCGAGTAGAAGTCGGCGTAGGCCTGCCGCAGGTCGTCCGGGTGCGGCACGTCGCCCTCGATGCGCGCGTAGCACGACGCCAGAAGGCCGCGGTCCACCGGCACCAGGTGCGGTGTGAACAGCACGTCGGTGCCGATCTCCTGGGCGATCTCGGGCGTGTGCCGGTGCTGCAGCACCTTGTAGGCGCGCACGCTGTCGGCCACCGACGAGTAGTGCACGTCGGGCGTGGGGGTCTTGCCCGCACCGCTCACGCCGCTCTTGGCATCGATGACCACGTCGGCCAGCCGGCCGCGCATGGGCAGCAGCGCCAACAGCGAGGCCGTGGGGTAGCAGCCGGGGTTCGCCACCACGCGCGCACCGGCTATGTCGCCGCGGGCGATCTCGGGCAGGCCGTACACGGCCTCGGCAAGCAGGGCGGGGCGGGGGTGGTCGAACCCGTACCACTGCGGGTACAGCGCGGCGTCGCGCAGGCGGTGGTCGGCCGACACATCCACCACGCGCACGCCGCGGTCGACCAACTGGCCCACGGCCACCGCGGCCTCGGCATGCGGGTAGCAGACGGCCGCGAAGTCGCCCTCGGCCACGGCGTCGAGGTCGAGTTCCTGCAGCACCGCATTCACCCGGTACTCGGGCGCGACGTCCACGATGCGCCGACCGGCGTCGGCGCGGGCGGTCACCTGGCCCAGGTCGAAGTGCGGGTGGGCATCCACGAGCGCCGCGAGCTGTGCTCCCGAGAAGCCCGCCGCGCCCACCACGTGCACCGTGCTCATGACCTGAGTTCCGCCCCCACCTGGTCCCGCAGCGCGGCGATGGCCCGCTCGGTGACACCCTCGATCTCGTCGTCGGTGAGGGTACGCCCGGGCTCGGCGATGGTGAGCCTCACGGCAAGGCTCACCTTGCCGTCGGGCACCTGATCACCCGCGTAGTGGTCGAACACCTCGGCGCCCCGCAGCAGGTCGCCGCCGGCCTCGCGGGCGACGTCCAGCACATGCGCCGCCGTGACGGTCTCGGGCACCAGCACCGCGAGGTCGCGGGTGGACACCGGCACCGAGATGAGGTCGACGTACCGGCGGGGCTCAGCCGGCTGCACCTGCACCAGCGCGGGGATGCGCAGGGTCAGCGCCACCGCGGGCCCCTTGACGTCGAACGCCTTCAGCACCAGCGGGTGCACCTCGCCGGCCACGCCCACCACGATGCCCCCGGCAGTCAGGCGCGCCTGGCGCACCGGATGCAGCCAGGGCTCCTTCACCCCGGCCACGGCCTCTGCGTGCACGCCCACCGACGCCGCCAGCGCTATACCCAGCCCCGTGGCCGACCAGACGTCGACCTCGGCCGGGGCCTGGCGCCAGCCGCGGGGCCCGGGGGCGCCGAACAGCACCGCCGTGAGCTCCTCGGGCTCGTCGGCAAGGCCGTCGGCGGCGGGGATGTAGGTGCGGCCGACCTCGAAGATGGCCCCGTCGCGCTGCTGGTGGGCCTGGTTGTGCTCGACCGCGCGCAGCAGGCCGGGCACCAGCGAGCGGCGCATCACGGCCATCTCGTCGCTCAGCGCGTTCGAGATGCGGATGACCCGGCGACGCTCGTCGTCGGCCGGCAGGTTGAGCCGGTCGGCGTCGTGCTCGGGCACGAACCGGTAGGTGATGGCCTCGCTCAGGCCCTGGTCGGCGGCGTACCGCGACAGCCTGCGCACCACCTGCTGCGGTGCGCTCAGCGATGCCTGTGCCTCCACCCTCGGCAGCTCGGCCGGGATGCGGTCGAGGCCGTGCACCCGCCCGACCTCCTCCACCAGGTCGATCTCGCGAACCAGGTCGGCGGTGCGCCACCAGGGCACGGTCACCACGTGGGCGTCGTCGCCCGGCTGCACCTGGCACCCCAGCCGCTGAAGGATCTGCGTGCTCTCGTCGGGGCTCACCTGCACGCCCAGGATGGCGGCGACCCGCGCGTGGCGCAGCGTGATGGGCGCGGGGGCGTGATCGGGCGCGCGCTGGTCGAGCACGCCCGGCACCAGCGCAGCGCCGGCCAGCTCGTGCATGAGACGGCAGGCGATCGCCATGGCCACGGGCGGCAGCTCGGTGGGCTGCCCCTTCTCGAACCGCGCGCTGCTCTCGGTGCGAAGCCCCAGGCCCAGCGACGTGCGGATGATCGACGGACCATCGAAGGTGGCGGCCTCCAGCAGCACCCGGGTGGTGCCCTCCGATACCTCGGCGAACTCGGCGCCGAAGATGCCGGCGATGACCGCGGGCTTCTCGGCGTCGGCGATGACCAGGTGATCGTTCGTGAGCTTGCGCTCCTGGCCGTCGAGCGTGGTGATGGGCTCGCCCTCGCCGGCCCGGCGCACCACGATCTCGGGGCCCGCCAGGTGGTCCAGGTCGAAGGCGTGCAGCGGCTGGGCGGTGAGCAGCATCACGTAGTTGGTGATGTCCACCACGTTGTTGATGCTGCGCATTCCTGCGGCCTCGAGGCGGCGCACCATCCAGTCGGGCGACGGCCCCACCGCGACATCCAGCAGCACCCGGGCCATGTAGCGCGGGCACAGGTCGGGGGCGTCCACGCGCAGCGACACGTAGTCGCCCGCCTGGCCGGCGCCGTCCTCGGGCGGCAGCGTGGTGTCGAGCTCGTGCAGCACTGCACCCGTGATGGCGTGCACCTCGCGCGCGATGCCGTAGATGCCCTGGCAGTCGCCGCGGTTGGGCGTGAGCTCCAGTTCGAGGATCGTCCCCGGCGGCGGCAGCACGTCGATCACCGATGCGCCGGCGGCCAGGTGGTCGTCCAGCACCAGGATGCCCTCGGAGGTCTCGGCCATCTCGAGCTCGCTCTCCGACAGCACCATCCCAAGGCTCTCGACGCCGCGCAGCTTCGCCTTGCCCAGCTTCTGCCCGCCGGGCATCACGGCGCCGGGCAGCGCCACGGCCACGGTCTGGCCGGCGGCCACGTTGGGCGCGCCGCACACGATCTGCCGCGGGGCGTCGTCACCGGTGTCCACCGACAGCACGCGCAGGCGGTCGGCATCGGGGTGCTGCTCGGCAGTGAGCACCTTGCCGATGCGGAAGGCCTCGCGGTTGCCCGGGGTAACGGGGATTCCCCGCGTGATCGTGCGCTCCACCGCGGTGCCGGTGGCGGTCAGCCGATCGGCCAGCGCGGCGTCGTCGAGGTCGGTGGCCACGTGCTCGCGCAGCCATTCGAGGGGAAGCTTCACGAGAACTGCCCCAGGAACCGCAGATCGCCCTCGTACAGCAGCCGGATGTCCGAGATGGCGTGACGGATCATCGCGATGCGGTCCAGGCCGAACCCGAAGGCGAAGCCTGTCCACCGCTCGGGGTCGTAGCCCACGTTGGCGAACACGTTGGGGTCAACCATTCCGGCGCCGGCGACCTCCAGCCAGTCGGTGCGGCCGTTCTTGTCGGTCCACGACACGCTCACGTCCACCGACGGCTCGGTGAACGGGAAGAAGTGCGGGATCACCCGCACGTCGCGGTCGCCCAGCAACTGCTGGAGGAAGTAGGTGATGGTGCCCTTGAGGTGCGCGAACGACAGCCCCTCGTCAACAGCGAGCCCCTCCACCTGGTGGAACATGGGGCTGTGCGTGGCGTCGACGTCGTCGCGGCGGTACACGGTGCCGGGGGCGATCACGTACACCGGCGGCGGTCCGGCCTGCATGGTGCGTATCTGCACCGGCGAGGTCTGCGTGCGCAGCAGCACGTCGTCGCCACCCTCGATGAAGAAGGTGTCGCTCTCCGACCGGGCCGGGTGGCCGTCGGGCGTATTGAGCGCGGTGAAGTTGTTGAACCCGGTCTCCACCTCGGGGCCGTCGGCGACCGAGTAGCCCATGCCGAGGAAGATCTCCTCGACCTCCAGGCGCACCTGCGTGATGGGGTGCAGCGCCCCCAGGGCGAATCCGTTGCCGGGAAGCGTGACGTCGGCGGTGTCGGCCTCGAGCGCCGCGCCCATGGCATCGGCCTCGAGGTGATCGTGCCGCTGGTCGAGCGCGGCCTCTATCGCCCGCCGCGCCGCGTTGCCGTCCTTGCCCACCCGGCCGCGCTCTTCAGGGGGCAGCGTGCCGATCGATCCGAGCAGTTCGGTGAGCGGCGCCTTGCGCCCGAGGAACCTCACGCGCGCGGCCTCGAGCGCCTCGAGGTCGGGCGCGGAGGAGATCTGGGCGATGGCCTCGTCGGCCAGCGCGGTGAGGTCGGGGATCCCGCTCATGACCGCGGCATCCTAAACGACTGCCGCACCCGCTCAGCCAGCAGCGCGGCACCGGCGGCCGACACGTTGAGCGACTCCGCCCCATCGCCCTGCGGGATAGTCACCTCCACGACCTCCAGCGAACCGCGCAGGGCGTCGATGACCGGGTCGAGCCCGGCCCGCTCGGCGCCAAGCGCCAGCACGGTCGGAACGGTGAGGTCGACATCCCACGGGGGCGCCCCGCCGTGGGCCACGGCGGCCACCACGCGGAACCCCTCGCGGGTGGAGAGGTCCTCCGGGCGCACGCCCTCGAGCACCGGCAGGGCGAACGTGGCACCCATCGCGGCGCGAACTGCCCGGGGGTGCGCGGCGTCGGCAGAACCCGGCCCCAGCGCCAGCCAGTCGGCGCCAAGCGCCGCTGACGTGCGCACCAGCGTGCCCACGTTGCCGGGGTCGGCCACCCCGGCCAGGTACACGCCGAGTGCCGGCGGCATGGCCACCGTGCGGAAGTGGTGCGGCCCGGACTGCGGGAACACGCCGATCATGCGTGGTGGCTGCGCCAGCGTGCTGACGCCGCCCATCAGGCGCGTGGACAGCGCGTAGCGATCCACCAGGCCGGTGGTGGCCACCAGCCGCGGGTCGTCGGCGGGAACCCGCTCCTCATCGACAAGCAGCATCACGGGTGCGATGCCGCGGTCGAGCGCCGCCTGCACGACGTCCTCGCCCTCGGCCACCAGCAGGCGCTCCTCCCTGCGGGTGCGCTTCTGCTGCAGGCGCCGCACATGCTGCAGCGCGGGGTTGCGATGCGACGTCACGCGGCGGAGGGGCCCCGGGCCGCCCCCGCCGCGTGCGTCTCGTCTCGCGGGCCCGGTGTCCTGGGTCAGGCGGCCACGCGGGCGTCCGCCGCCCGCGCGCACAGGGCGGCGAAGTGCTCCGGCTCGTTCACCGCGAGGTCGGCCAGCATCTTGCGGTCGAGCTCCACCCCGGCCAGCGAGAGGCCGTGGATGAACTCGCCATAGGTGAGGCCGTTCAGGCGGGCGGCGGCATTGATGCGCGCGATCCACAGGCGGCGGAAGTCGCGCTTGCGCACGCGGCGGTCACGGTAGGCGTAGTTGCCCGACCGCTGCACCTGCTCCTTCGCACGGCGGTACGACGAGTGCTTGGTACCCCAGTAGCCCTTGGCCTGGCCGAGGACCTTGCGCCGCTTCTTGCGGGCGTTGACTGATCGCTTGACGCGAGCCATTGGCTATCGCCTCCCCAGCAGACGAAGGATTGCCGGACGGTCGACCTCAGCGAGGGAGGCCGGTCGGGCGCTCGAGCGCTTGAGCTTGCCCGGCTTGTGCTCGAGGTTGTGCCGCAGCCCCGAGTGCACGTACATGATCTTGCCCTTCCGCGTGGGGCGGAAGCGCTTCGAGGCCGACTTGTTGGTCTTCATCTTGGGCATGTCAGGGAATCCGTGCTTCCTCTATGAGGTCTCTGCGGTTGCCTCGGGCGCGGGGGCCTCGGCACTGTCTTCGGCCTTGTCCTCGGCCTTTTCCTTCTTCGGGGCTACGTCCTTCAGCGGCGCGAGCATCATGATCATGTTGCGGCCATCGAGGTTCGGGCGGCTCTCGATGATTGCGAGGTCCTGCACCTCTTCTGCGAGCTGGAGGAGGATGGCCTCCCCGCGCTCCGGGTGCATGAGCTCCCGACCCCTGAACATGATCGTGACCTTGACCTTGTCCTTGTGCTTCAGGAAGCGCAGGACGTGGCCCTTCTTGGTCTCGTAGTCGTGAGGGTCGATCTTCGGCCGGAACTTGATCTCCTTGATGGTGATCGTGCTCTGGTGCTTTCGCGCCTGCTTTGCCTTCTGCTCCTGCTCGTAGCGCCACTTGCCGTAATCCATGATCCGGCAGACCGGCGGACGGCCCTCGGGAGCAACCTCGACGAGGTCGAGGTTGAGGCCGATGGCGATGTCCAGGGCCTCCTGGGTGCGCATCTCACCGCGGTTCTCGCCAGATTCGTCGATAAGGCGGACCTTCTCGACGCGAATGGCCTCGTTGATCCGGGTCGACGGCCCTGCGGGCGGCCGGGTGTCTGGTCCGCGCCTAGGTGGCACGGGCTACGGGCGTCGTCAGGCGAGCCCCTCCTGCAGATCGGGGCGCGATGCGCCCGTTGGACTGGTGCTCCGTGGAGCCGGGGCACAATAGCAGGACGCCACCGGCGCGCAGCCCATCCATCCGTCCGGACCGTGCGCGACCATCATGCCATGCCCGAGGTCATGCTCGGCGGCCAGGCCGTCCCCTACACGCTGGTGCGAAATGCACGCTCGCGCCACGTGCGCATGACCTTCACCCCGGAGGGCCTCAGGGTGTCCGCGCCCACGCGCCTGCCGCAGGCCGAGGTCGACCGCGCGGTGGCATCGAAGGAGCGCTGGCTGCTGCGCCATCACGACCTGCTGGCGCCCGCGGCACCCGCGCCCCTGGTTGATGGCATGGCCCTGCCCTTCCTCGACGGCGAGGTCGAGCTGGGGGTGCGAGTGGCCGGCCGGGCCTCGGTGGCGTTCCGGCCCGACGAGGGGCGTATCGCCGTGGCGGTGCCCGCATCCGCCGATGCCCCGGCACGGGTGCGCGACCTGGTGGAACGGGGCTACCGGTCGGTGGCCCGCGACTGGTTCGCCCGGGCCTGCGCCCACTTCGGCCCGCAGGTGGGTGCCCAGCCCACGTCGATCTCGGTGCGCGACCCGCGAACCCGCTGGGGGTCGTGTTCGGCCCGCGGATCGGTGTCACTCAGCTGGCGGCTGATGATGGCCCCCGCCCGGGTGGCCGAGTACGTGGTGGTGCATGAGCTCGCGCACCTCGTGCACCTGGACCACTCCCGCGACTTCTGGAGCCTCGTGGCGCGCGTGCTGCCCGACCACGGCACCGACGCCGCCTGGCTGCGCGAGCACGGCGGGTGGCTCTCGCGGGCCCCCGGCGGCGCCCCGCGGCCGCCGGCCCCCTAGCGCGGGATGATCACGGACGCGACTGCACGAAGGCGTCCTCGACCCCCGGCACGCCCTCGCGGATGAGGCGCCGCACGCGGCCACCGGTGTCGTGTGCCGACGCCAGCGAGGCGTCGCCCAGCGCAAGGGTCACGTAGGCCACCAGGCCCTCGCCGGTGTGCACCAGCCGTACCTCGTGCGGCGCGCGCCCGCACTCGGCCTCGATCAGCGCGCGCACGGCCCTCTCGGTGGCGGCATCGTCAGACAGCTCGCGCGCGGTGTCGGGCCTTCCGAGCGGCTCCACATGGCAGTGCACGCGCGCGATGCCGGGCACCGCGGCCACGACGGCCGCTTCCACATCGCGCGCCACGGCGTCTGCGGCGGTCAGCGGGGTGTCGGCCGGCAGCTTGAGGTGCATGGATGCCTCCATGCCCGATTCCAGGTCGAGGATGCGCACGTTGTGGATCTCCCTGACGCGCGGCACCTCGTGGGCCACGGCCAGCACGCGCTCGGCGATGTCCTCCTCGTCGCCCTCGCGGCGCTCCACGTGAACCACCACGTCGGCGCCGGGAACCGCGGCCTCGATGGCGTCCTCCACCTCGTCGGCCAGCGCGTGGCCGCGCCCCACGGCCTCGCCCGGGGGCACGCCGATGACCACATCGGCGAATGCCCGGCCGGCCGCAGACCGCATGCGCAGACGTCGCAGCTCGACCGCCGGGCCCATGCCCTCGACGGCCGCGCGCACCGCGGCCTCGTCGGCGTCGGGCACCCGGTCCATCAGCACGTCGACGTTCTCGCGCATCAGGCGGCCGGCCGCGCCCAGCACGAGCACCGACACCAGCAGGGCCGCAGCCGCATCGGCCCACTCGACGCCGGCGCGCACCAGCAGCAGCCCCACCAGCACCGCAGTGGTGCCGGCCAGGTCGCTGGCGAAGTGCAGGGCGCTGCCCTTCAGCGCGGCGCTCGAGAACCGGCGTGCCGCGCGCATGAGCGTGACCGCGCGCACGGCGTCGATCACCATCACCAGCAGGGCCACGCCGATTGCCCACCACGCGGCGTTCACCTGATGTCCATCGCCGACCAGGGCCTGAATCGCGATGACGGCGATCCAGATGCTGACCGCAGCCAGCACGGCGCCCTCGGCAAGGGCCGAAAGATGCTCCGCCTTGCCATGTCCGTACGAGTGCGTGCGGTCGGCAGGGCGGGCCGCAACGCTGACGGCGAACAGCGCCAGCAGCGCGGCCACCAGGTCGGTGCCCGAGTGGATGGCCTCTGAGATGAAGGCCAGGCTGCCGGTGGCGATGCCGGTGCCCAGCTTGATGCCGATCAGCAGCAGCGCGGCGAACACCGACACCATCGCCACACGACGCGGCGACGAGCCGGATGACCGGTCATGGGTGTGCGCGTGGCCGGATCCCATCCGCTGGATGCTAAACAGGTGGCGATGCCGGACATCGTCCATACCCCGCAGGCCGGCCGGCCATCGCTGCTGCTGCTGCATGGCCGCGGCGGCACCGAGCACGACCTGGTGGGCCTGGCGCAGGCGGTGGCACCCGGCTGGGGCATCATCGCCCCGCGTGGCCCCGAAGCCGAGGGCGGGGGCTTCGCGTGGTTCCGCCATCACGCCATCGGCATTCCCGTGGACGAGAGCCTGGACTCCCGGCTGGCGGAGACCGCCGAGCGCGTGCACGACCTGGCCGCGGGCGCGGGCATTGCCGTTCCGCTGGTGGCAGTGGGATTCTCGAACGGGGGAATGATGGCCGGGGCGCTTGGCGCCACGCACCCGGAGCTGGTGAGCGCAGTGGTACTGCTGTCGAGCACCTACCCCCTGCCGCCCGCCGTGGGGATGGCCGGCGGGCTGCAGGACATGCCGGTACTGGCCCTGGCCGGGGGGTCGGACCCCTTCCTGCCTCCCCCGGTTCATGAAGCCGGCGTCAGGGCCTACGGGGATGCGGGTGCCGTGATGACGGCATTCGTGGCTGAGGACGGCGGCCACGGTGTCGCGGCGGAACATGCGGCCGAATTGCGGAAATGGCTTGAAACGGTGGAATCGGGCTGATCTGGGCACCGAACGCGTCCGAGGCGATCTCTAGCCTTACGAACATGCGTTCTCCACTTCACACCAAGCAGGCAGGTCGAGCCACTCAGCTCACCCTCGTCAGCACTCCCGAGGTGGTCAAGGACACGATCGCGCCCGCCGCAGTCCGTCGTCGCCCGCGTGCCCGCATGGGCCGCAACGAGCGAATGGCGGATCGGCTCGACACGATCGCTATCCAGGCCGAGCGCGACGCCGCCGACGCCGTCATGGCGCACGACGACGTCACGGCCAGGGAGTTGCTCGAGCGTGCGCAGGCGGCCCGCAGGGCGGCATCGCTGCTGAGGGCCGGCCCATCGGGCGTGCGGGACCTGCTGGCTTCCTAGCGACCTAGTCCGAATCGTCCTCAGGGGCGATGGGGATCCACACGTAGGTGCAGTTGCGGCAGCGCCGGACGTCCTGGCCGATGTCCTCTGAGTCCCGCTCGCCGCACGTGGGACACCGCGGCTGATCACCTTCGGTCACGGGCGCAGCGTACCGGTGGGGCCGATGCGTGGGTGATGGCCGGAGGGCCCCGCAGCAACCTCGGCCGGCGGTAACGTGCGGGCATGATCCGCGACCACGGCACCCCCCGCATTCCCACCTCCCCCGCATCGGACACCGCCTGAGGTGGCGGCGAGGACCGACACGGGGCTGTGGGCCGACCTGGCGCTGACGCCGGGCACCGTGTCTGCCACCGTCGCCGACGCGGAGGGCTTCGACGACGTCGCGGCGCTCCTCACCGAGCCCGGGGTTCGCCGTGTGATCGTCACCGGCAACGGAGCCCAGTGGCACGTATCGCTGGCGCTGTGGCTGGCCTGGCTCGCGGTGCCCGAGCCCCCGGTCGAGGTGCTCGCCGTGCCGGGAGGCCTGGTGGCCCGTGGCGGCTTCCCGTGGCGCGACGGCGACCGCCTGCTGGCGCTCTCGAGCTCCGGGGAGTTCAGGGACGTCATCGAGGCCATCGACGCGGGTGCACCACGCCCCATCGCGGCCATCACGGCCAACGCGACATCCACGATCGGCAAGGCCGCGACCGCGCGGGCCATGGTGCGCGTGGACACCCTGCGCGCGCGCACCCACACCCAGGGCTACGCGGGCTCGCTTGCCGCGGGCCTCGCCGTGCTGGCCCGCATGTCCGACGACCACGGGCTGGCCGACGCGGTGCTGGGCGCGGGAGCGCGACTGGCTCCCCTGGTCGACCGGGCAGCCGCGCTGCCGGTGCTGGACGCCACGCGCCCGCATGCCGGGGTGTGCGTGGGGACGGGTGCCGCGTGGCCCGCCGCCCTGCACACCGCCCTGTGCCTGCGCGAGGTCTCGATACTCCCCATCGACGGCTACGAGACGCGTGAGGGCGCCACCACCGGCCGCTTCGCCACGGTGCCCGGCGACATGGCCCTGACCATCGCGGGGCCGCACCCCGACCCCCTTCTCGACGAGGCCGCCACCGTGCTGGCCGAAGGCGGGGCGCGGGTGCTGCACATCGATGGCGACACCGATGCCGACCCGAGGCTCTCCCCCATCATGGCCCTGCCGCATGCGCTGGCAATCGCCATCGACCTGGCCCAGCAGGCCGGGCTCGACCCCGATGCCCCGGCATGGGCCGGCGCCTACGACCGCACGTCCCGCAGGTAGGCAGCCGCACCGGGGGCAGCACCCCGGCATTCGTGCAACGCTCGCCGCATGCGCGTTCTCCACGTCTCGCCTCACCCTGATGACGAGCTCGTCGGAGCCCCGGCCACGCTGATGGCCCTTCGCGACGCCGGGCACGTGGTCACGAACCTCGCCCTGTCGCTGGGGCGCCCCGCAGACCACGACCGCAGGCGGGCGGAGGTGGAGGAGGCCTGCCGCAGGGCCGGGTTCGGCCTGTCGGTCACCGAACCCCCCATCGCGATGTCGGCCACAGACGACCGCGACGCGGCCGAGGAGCGGGTGCGCTGGCAGGTGGGCATGGCGCTCGACGGGGCCGAGGCCCCCGACCTGGTGGTGGGCCCGTCACCGCACGACGTGCACCACGCCCACGAGCTCACCGGCCGCGCCATCCGCGACGTGCTGGCCGCGCGCGACGACCCACCACCGTGGTGGATGTGGGCGATCTGGGGCGACCTGCCATTTCCCACCACGGTCACCACATTCGATGACCCCCGCGCCGGGGAGATCGCCGATGCGCTCTCGGCGCACGAGGGCGAGATGGCCCGCGCCGACCACCGCGTGCACGTGGACGCCCGCGGCAGGCTCACGGCCATCACGGCGGCCGAGAAGGTGTTCGGGTTCGGAGCGCCGGCCCTGGCGGCCGATCGCGCCGAGGTGATCACCGAGGTCGTGCGCCGGGACGACCACTGGATGCTGGGCGCCCCGAGGGCGCTCGATGCCGCCCAGCCCCTGGCCCGCCCCACGACGCGCGTGATCACCCGATGGATCGAATCACCCAGCGCGCGCGAGATGGGTGGCGGTCCCTACGACTAGTCTCCCCGCCCCCAGCCCGATCGGAGTGACATGAACCGACGCACCCTCATCGCCGGAGCCATCGCCGCAACGGCCCC
>CAMCDF010000041.1 GCA_945873475.1 Bifidobacterium breve
ATGCGCTCGACGGCCATGCCGCATTCCTCGGCCTGCTGGGCCTTGTTGCGCTGGTAGATCTCGCTGGCGGGGTCGTCGCCCACCTGAATCCCCACCAGGCCCGGCTTGCGCCCGTGGCGCGCCTCGAACGCCGCGCACCCCTCGGCCACGCGCTCGCGCACCCGCCTGGCGGCGTCCCTGCCGTCAATCACCTTCGCGCTCATCCCGCGAGCCTCCTCATCGGCGCCATGTCGGCCATCAGAACACGCTCCTTGTCGTCGAATCGCACCTGTATGAGGCGCCCCTTCTGCTGCAGTCCGGTGATCACGCCCTCGCCGAACGACTCGTGCACCACCGCGTCGCCGACGTCGAAGGGCGACACCCCGATGCTCACCCCTGCGCCCGTGCCACCGCGCGGGGGCCGGTCCTCGCGCCCCAGGGCCTCGTCGGGGATCTCCTCGATGAACCGTGACGGGATGGCGTACATGCGGTTGCCCCGCAGGGCGCGGCTGTCGGCATGCGAGAGCAGCAGGCGCTCGCGGGCCCGGGTGAGGGCCACGTAACAGAGCCTGCGCTCCTCCTCGAGGCCGTCTGGATCGTCGATTGACCTGACATGCGGGAAGAGCCCCTCCTCCAGCCCGGTCACCATCACCACGTCGTACTCGAGGCCCTTGGCGTTGTGCACGGTCATCAGCGTCACCCGCCCGCCGTCGTCGTCGGCCTCGTCAACGGCGGACACCAGCGCGACCTCTTCCAGGAACCCCCTCAGGGTGGGCTCGTCGGCGCGGGCGGTGTACTCGGCGGCCACGCCCACCAGCTCCTGAAGGTTGTCCAGGCGCCCCAGGCCGGCCTCGGCCGGGCCGTCGGCGAGCAGGGCCTCGCGCAGGCCGGAGTCCTCGATGGCCCTCTCCATCACGCGGTCGGGCGGTGATCCGGAGGCATCCATGTCGCGCAGGCGCTCGAGCAGGGCGCCCAGCCCCAGAAGGGCGTCGCGTTGCGATGCGTTGAGCCCCGGCACCAGGTCGGGCTCGCGCGCCACGGAGTCCATGGGTACCCCGCGGGCCTCGGCCGCCTCGGCCACCTTGGCCAGCGCCGCGGGACCCAGGCCGCGCTTCGGGCTGCCGGCGGCGCGCGTGAAGGCCTCGCGGTCGGCCGGGTTGGCCACCACCCGCAGGTACGACATGAGGTCCTTCACCTCGGCACGCTCGTAGAACCGCGGGCCTCCGAGCACCTGGTACGAGATTCCGCTGCGAACCAACTGATCCTCGATGACCCGGCTCTGCGCGTGAGTGCGGTAGAAGACCGCGATCTGGTCGAGCGCGTGCCCCTCGGCGGTGGCCCGGGATATCTCGCGCACCACCATGCGGGCCTCGTCGTGCTCGTCGGTGCACACCGCCACCGACACGGGCTCGCCCCCGGCGCGATCGGTGAACAGCTTCTTCGGATGCCGCCCGCGGTTGTTGCGCACCACTGCGTTGGCGGCCTCGAGGATGGTGGACGTCGATCGGTAGTTCTGCTCGAGCGGGATGGTGACCGCATCGGGGTAGTCGGCCTTGAACTCGAGGATGTTGCGGATGTCGGCGCCGCGCCATGAGTAGATGCCCTGGTCGTCGTCGCCCACCACCATCACGTTGCGCTCGGGCTCGGCGAGTATTCGCACCAGCCAGTACTGCGCGTGGTTGGTGTCCTGGTACTCGTCCACCAGTACGTACCGGAAGCGCCGCTGCCAGCGCTCGCGCACCACGGGGTCGCGGCGCAGCATCTCCACCGTGACCATCAGGAGATCGTCGAAGTCCATGGCCTGATTGGCCGCCAGGCGATCCTGGTAGCGCTGGTACAGCCGCGCCATGCCCTGCTCTGCCTCGTCGGCGGCCTGCTCCGACAGGTCGCGCGGGTGCAGCAGCTCGTTCTTCGCCGCCGAGATGCGCCCCAGAACCGCGCGCGGGGTGAGCCGCTTCGGGTCGATGTTCTCGTCCTTCAGGATCTCCCGCATGATGCGCTGCTGGTCGGCGTCGTCGTAGATCGAGAACGCGCGGTCGTAGCCGGCGGCCTCGTGTTCGATGCGCAGGATGCGTGCGCATGCCGAATGAAAGGTGCTGGCCCACAGGCCGGACGACTGGGGGCCGATGAGCTCGGAGATGCGCTCACGCATCTCCCCCGCCGCCTTGTTGGTGAAGGTGATCGCGAGGATCTCCCGCACCGGCACACCGCACTGCTGCACAAGCCATGCGATGCGGTGCGTGATGACCCGGGTCTTGCCCGACCCGGCCCCGGCCAGCACCAGCAGGGGCCCGTCGCCGTGAGTAACGGCCTCGCGCTGCGGTGGGTTCAGGCTGCCCAGGAGATCCGTGCTCACCGGGCAAAGGTAGCGCCGCAGGCGGACGGCCGCGGTGCCGGCGGGAGGTGCCCTACGCGGCGTCCGCAGGCGCCGATCGCGCCTCGCGGATACCCGCCTTCACCTTGTCGCGGCAGTCGGCCTCGTCGGCCTTCGCCGGTGGCTCCACGCCTGCTCGCAGTGCCGCGATCTCGGCCTCGAGCTCCTCGACCCTCTGGATCAGGCAGTCGAGTGCATCGGCCACAGGGTCGGGCAGCCGGGTGTGATCGAGGTCGGGGTGATGGATGCTCTCGGGGTCAACGCGCTGGCCGTCGACCACCACCGGCTTGCCGGGGTTGCCCACCACGGTGGAGTTCGCGGGCACGTCCTTCACCACGATCGAACCGGCACCGATCTTGGCGCCCTCACCGATCTCCAATGGGCCCAGCACCGAGGCGCCGGCGCCCACGGTCACCCCATCGCGCAGCGTGGGGTGCCTCTTGCCGGCGTGCTTCCCCGTGCCGCCGAGCGTGACCCCCTGGTACACGGTGACGTCCTCGCCGATCTCGGTGGTCTCGCCGATCACCACGCCCATGCCGTGGTCGATGAAGAAGCCCGGGCCGATGGTGGCGCCGGGGTGGATCTCGATGCCGGTGACGAACCGCGACACCTGACTGACCACCCGGGCGGGCAGGTGCCAGCCGCGGCCATTCATGCCGTGCGCGGCGCGGTGCATCCACACGGCGTGCAGCCCGGGGTACGTGAGCACCAGCTCGGCGGTGGATCGCGCAGCGGGGTCGCGCTCGCGCGCGGCGTCGAGATCGCGCCGGAGCGACGCGCCGATGCGGGAGATCAGACTGGAAGCCATGTGGCGAGTATATTCACGCCTCTTCCGAGGGAGAGCTTTTCCGGTGTCCAGTATCCGCGTGAGACTCACATTTCCGGAGACCCTGGTGCGCGAGCCGATCGTGCATCGGCTCTCCACCGAGCACGACGTCGTCTGCAACATCAGGCGTGCGGACGTGCGCGACCGCACGGGCTGGGTGATCCTGGAGATCAGCGGCGACGCCGACCACCTGGTGGAGGTTCGCCAGTGGCTCGAGGACACCGGCGTTCGGGTTGACGACCTGGAGCCCTACCTTCTCTAGCGTCACGACAGACGGCGCCCAGTGCCAGATAGGCCCCTCGCCCACCGCCCGCGCGGTGAGGCTCGAGAACCTGGGCGCCCGTGACGGAGCCGCCCTCGCGGCGCTGCTCGAGGCCATCCCGGCCGACCCGCCCTACGACGTCGCGCTCGAGCCCGCAGATCCGGTGGCCGCGCTGGTGCGCGAAGCCGGCTTCGAGCCCTACGCCACCACGTTCACGGCCAGCCGCGCAATCGATGGCCTGCCCGAGGGCGAGCCCGCCGAGGGCGTGCGGCTGCTGACCTACACCAATGAGATGGCCGCCCGGTACGAGGACGCCGAGTTCGACGCGCTCGACGGCATGGCCATCTTCAAGGCCATGGGCCGCCCCACCGGTTACTCGCAGGGCGCCGGCTACGGCGACTTCACCGTGGCGGCCGCGGGCGAGCGCATCATCGGCTTCTGCTTCACGCAGGTGCCCGAGGGGATCATCTGGTGGCTGGGCGTGGTGCCCGACCAGCGCCGCCGGGGGGTGGGCCGCATGCTCATCGCATCGGCTGCGCGCGCCACGCGCACCGCGGGCGGCACCCACCTGCTCGTCGAGGCCGAGGACACCCCGGAGGCCCGCGGGTTCCTCACCGCGCTCGGGTTCCGCATCCGCGGCACCCGCGAACTGCTGCTGCGCCGCTAGGCGTCTGCGAACAGCGCCGTCGAGAGGTACCTCTCGCCGGTGTCGCAGATGATCGTGACGATCACCTTGCCCTCGTTGCCGGGGCGCTTGGCCAACTGCAGGGCCGCCCACACGTTCGCGCCGGCGGAGATGCCCGTGAGGATTCCCTCCTCCCGCGCCAGGCGACGCGAGATCTCGAAGGCGTCCTCGGCCGTGGCCTGGATGATCTCGTCGTATACGTCGGTGTCGAGCACGCCGGGCACGAAGCCGGCACCGATGCCCTGAATGCGGTGCGGGGACGGCTCGCCGCCCGACAGCACCGGCGAGTCGACGGGCTCGACCGCCACGATGCGGGTCTCGGGCTTGCGCTGCTTCAGCACGTGGCCCACGCCCGTGATGGTGCCGCCGGTACCGACGCCGGCCACGAAGATGTCCACGGCGCCGTCGGTGTCTTCCCAGATCTCCTCGGCCGTGGTGCGCGCGTGCACGTCCGGGTTGGCCGGATTCTCGAACTGCTGTGGAATGAACCCGCCGGGTGTCTCGGCGGCGATCTCCTGAGCGCGGCCGATGGCGCCGCGCATGCCGTCGGTGGCCGGCGTCAGCACCAGCTCGGCTCCGTAGGCCTTGAGCAGGGCGCGGCGCTCCATGCTCATGCTCTCGGGCATGGTGAGGATGCATCGGTAGCCGCGGGCTGCCGCCACGAAGGCCAGCGCGATGCCGGTGTTGCCCGAGGTGGGCTCCACGATGACGCTCTCGCCCGGGGTGATGTGCCCGGCGGCCTCAGCCGCCTCGATCATCGCCAGCCCGATGCGGTCCTTCACGCTGCCCGCCGGATTGGCGGCCTCGAGCTTCCCGAGCACCGTGGCGCCCGTTCCCTCTGAGAGCCGGGAGAGCCGCACCAGGGGGGTGCCCCCGACCAGGTCAGTCATGGATTCGATGATCGGCATGGGATGAGGCTACCAGCGGCTATCCCGGCCGTCGCGCCCGCAAGATCGCCCGGGGGCTAGGCGCCCCGCGCGGCGTCGACCAGGGCGGCGATCACCGCGCTGGTGGGGTCAGCCTCGGGGTGCCACTGAACGCCGACGGCAAACCTGCGCCCGGGCATCTCGATTGCCTCGGCCACGCCGTCGCCGCTCGACACGCCCGAGAGCACCAGCCCCTCCCCCACCCTGTCCACCGCCTGATGGTGGTGCGACGGCACTGAGTGCACCACCTCACCCGCCGCCCGGGCCACCAGGGAGCCATCCTGCAGGTCGACCAGGTGGTCGTTCCCATCGAAGCTGCCGGTGGTGCGGCGGTGATCGGTGGTACCGAGCGACTCGGGCAGGTGCTGGGTGAGCGTGCCCCCGAATGCCACGTTCATCACCTGCATGCCGCGGCAGATGCCCAGGAACGGCATGTCGCGCGCGATGGCCTCGCGAACCAGTGCGAACTCCCAGGCGTCGCGCTCGGGGTCTGGCGCCTCGGCCTCGGCGTGGGGCGCGTCGCCGTAGAGAGAGGCCTGCAGGTCATTGCCCCCGGTGAGCATGAGGGCATCGATGCGATCGAGCACGTCGCCGGGGTCACCGGGCTGCGGGGGGATGACCACGGCGATGCCGCCCGCGGCCTGCACCTGGCGGATGTAGTCGGCGGCCACCACCGCGGCCGGCTGGTGCCACGGGCCCCACTGTGCGGGCAGTACCGCGCAGGCGATGCCGATGACCGGTCGGGGAACGGCCACCCGCTAGATGTGGAACATCGGCGCCTCGGCGCGCCGGGCCTCGCGAGCGGCGACATCGGCCACCGTGACCTCACGAAAGGCCTCGGACAGCCGGTCGGCGCCCGCGGCCCAGATGAGCGCCACCGGGCACCCCTGGGGGTCGTCCTGGCCGCCGATTGGGCCGTCAACGGCCTCGACCACCTCGAGCACGGTGATGTCGCCGGGGTCGCGTCGCAGCGTGTAGCCGCCCTTCACGCCACGCTGGCTCTGCAGCAGCCCGGCCCTGCGCAGCGCGGCGAACACCTGCTCCACCTGATGCGCCGGGATACCCCGGCACTCGGAGACCTCGAGGATGGGCACGGGGCTCGAGCCACCGCGCTGGGCGAGTTCCGCCATGGCCAGAACGGCAACCCGGCTGCGGTCACTCACGCTGATCAACAAAACCCCCGAAAGTCAGATGACTTTTGGGAGTTTAGCGATTCAGTCGGACTCCAGGCTGCGCACCGTCTCGAGCAGGCCGTTCTCGACGCCCTTGCGCCGGAACTCGGGACGCCCCGATCCGGGGTTCTCCTTGCTGCGCTTGTAGAACACCAACTGCAGCAGGTCGATCCAGCCGTCGAGGTCGGTGGGCAGGAAGATGTACCGGACCTCGGAGGTGTCGATGAACATGCGCGGCCTCTTGGCACCACGCGGCATCTCCCCCGGGGAAAGCGGCCAGCGCTCGACGGCGCGGATGTCGTCGAGGGGGATCTCCCGCCGCTTCGCTCCCAGCAGGGTGTCGAGCGGCGTGGGCACGAAGACCACGCGGTCGTCGGTGAGGGACAGCTGGCCATGCCTGCCGATCCACCCGTTGTTCAGGTCGGCGCCAGTCTGCTTGAGGATGCGCTCATCGGGCTGGGGCTTGGGCGCGTTCTTGACGCGCGGCAGCTTGGCAGGCGGTGCCGGTGAGGAGTCCATGGGAGCCAGAGTAACAGCGCGCCCGGCCGCTACTCGCTGGCGAAGATCTCCATCAGGGCCGATTCCTGGCCCGGCTCCGCGATGACCACCACCTGATCGCCGGCCACGAGCACGGTATCGGGTGCGGCCACCCGCCCCACGCGGTTTCGCAGCACGCTGATCACCAGGGTCCCCCGGGGCATGGAGAGGTCGCCCAGCGTCGCACCGTCGGCGCGGCTCTCCTCGACCACGCCGATCTCCATGATGTCGAGGTTCTCGCGCCGCAACGAGAACAGGTGCACCAGCGAGTGCTGCGGCACCTCGTGCTCGATGAGCGACAGGATCGACTCGGTGGCGCACACCGTGGGCGCAACGCCCAGCAGGTCGAAGTGCTCCTGGTTGCGGGGGTCGTTCACTCGTGCCACCACGTTCTCGACCCCGAAGTGGTCGCGGGCCACCTGCCCGATGATGATGTTGTCCTCGTCGTCGCCCGTGACGGCGATGCAGACATCCGCGCGGGCCATGCCCGCGGCCTCGAGCACGAAGATCTCGGTGCCGTCCCCGTACCGCGCGATGTGCTCGAACTCGGTCTCGAGGGTGGCGAACCGTGACGGGCGGGCCTCGACGATGGACACCTCGTGGCCCATGCGCAGCAGCGCGCGGCCCACGTTGGCCCCCACCTTTCCCCCTCCGACGATGACCGCGTACATCAGGCGTCCTCCCCGTCGGCGGTGGCGAAGGCCCGCAGGGCCTCTGACATGCGGTCGATCGCCGTGCGCGTGGGGCACACCGTCACAAGCCCGCGCTCCTCGTAGAACCGGGCGCGCGCAGGGTCGAGCACGCGCACGATCACGCACTGCACCTGGTAGCGGTCGCGCGCGATCTGCGCGATGACCAGGTTCGTGTTGTCGCCGTTGGTGGCCGCCACGAAGGCGTCCGCGCGCTCGATGCCCGCGGCCTCCAGAACCGTGGTCTCGAGCGCGACGCCCTGGATGAACTCACCCGGGAAGTCGCCGCCAAGGCGCTGCAGGGCCTCGGCGTTCTGGTCGATCACGTTGACGTCGTGACCATCCTCGACCAGGCCGCGGGCAACCTGCGCCCCGACCCGACCACAACCGACCACCACGACGAACACCGCAACCCCCGACTCGTGAACGGGCAGACCCTAGCGGCCGCGCTGGCGCCACCACAGCCAGAGGCGACCGCCACCGGCCACCACCAGCGCGATGCCCAGCACCCAGGCCACCGGGCCGGCCATTGCCGCTGCCGACCGCGCGATCTGGATGATGCCCAGCACGAGGACCGCACCCGAGAGCACGACCGTCGCGACTTCACGTGAATCCATGGCGGAAGACGTCGCGGGGGCCCGGTTGCCCGGACCCCCGCTCCGCTGTTCCTAGACCAGGAAGGGGATGAGCAGGAGCGCCACGATGTTGGCGATCTTGATCATCGGGTTGATGGCGGGACCCGCGGTGTCCTTGTAGGGGTCACCCACGGTGTCACCGGTAACCGCGGCCTTGTGGGCCTCGGAACCCTTGCCACCGAACTCACCGTCCTCGATGAGCTTCTTGGCGTTGTCCCACGCGCCACCACCTGAGGTCATCGAGATGGCGACGAAGATGCCGGTCACGATGACACCGAGCAGGAGGCCTCCCAGCATCACGCGTCCGTTGTCGACGCCGAAGATGAAGGCGACGATGATGGGAACGATGATGGGAATGAGGCCCGGGATGAGCATTTCCTTCTGCGCCGTGGCCGTGACGATGCGCACGCTGCGCGCATAGTCGGGCTTCTCGGTGCCCTGCATGATCCCCGGCTTCTCCTTGAACTGCTGGCGCACCTCTTCGACCACCTGCGCGCCCGCCTTGCCCACGGCCTCCATGGAGAACGCGGCGAAGATGAACGGCATGAGGCCGCCGATGAACAATCCGACCACGACGAACGGGTCGGATAGGTCGAACGAGATGTCCAATGCTGCCGACCCGGCCTTGCCGAGGGCGATCTTCAACTCCTCGACGTACGAGACGAAGAGGATGACCGCAGCCAGACCGGCGGAGCCGATGGCGTAACCCTTGGTGACGGCCTTCGTGGTGTTACCGACCGCGTCGAGCGGGTCGGTGACGGCACGGACCGACTCCGGCAGCTCGGCCATCTCGGCGATGCCACCCGCGTTGTCGGTGATCGGCCCGTACGCGTCGAGCGCGACGACGATCCCCGCCAGCGAAAGCATGGCCATGACGGCGACGCCGATGCCGTAGTAGCCGGCCAGCTCATACGACGACACGATGCCCGCGACGATGACGATGACGGGCAGGGCGGTCGCCTTGAGGCTGACGGCGAGGCCCGCGATGATGTTCGTCGCGTGCCCGGTCTCGGACGCCTTGGCGATGCTGCGCACCGGCGGCCAGATGGTGCCGGTGTAGTACTCGGTGATCGCCACCAGCAGGATGGTCACTCCCAGGCCGATAAGCGCGGCCCAGTAGTAGTTGGCCCAGCTGCCGGGGATGACCCCGTTGGCGCCACTCGGCACCACGCCCTCCATCATCCACTTCGTGAGCGGGATGAAGAGGAGGGCGGAGAGCACGGCTGCCACGCCGAGACCCGTGTAAAGGGCCGCGGTGATCGAGCCGTTCTTGCCGAGGCGCACGAACCACGTGCCGATGATCGAGGTGATGATCGATGCACCGCCCAGGATGAGCGGGAACATGATCGCGTTCATGGCGCCGCCCACGAAGAAGAGCGAGCCCAGGAACATCACCGCGACGGTCGTGACGGCGTAGGTCTCGAAGAGGTCCGCCGCCATTCCCGCGCAGTCACCGACGTTGTCACCGACGTTGTCGGCGATCACCGCGGGGTTGCGCGGGTCGTCCTCGGGGATGCCCGCCTCGACCTTGCCGACCAGGTCGGCACCGACGTCGGCACCCTTGGTGAAGATGCCGCCGCCCAGTCGGGCGAACACGCTGATGAGCGAACCACCGAAGGCGAGGCCGATAAGCGGGGCCACGGCCTCGGTGTCGCCACCAAGCGCGAGGAAGTAACCGGCCACGGCCAGAAGGCCGAGACCCACCACGAGCAGGCCGGTGACCGACCCACCCTTGAACGAGATGCTCAGGGCCGGCTTGAGGCCGCCCCGTGCCGCCTCGGCCGTACGCACGTTGGTGCGCACCGAGACGTTCATGCCGATGAAGCCGGCCGCGGCGGACGCCACGGCACCGATGAGGAACCCGATAGCGGCCTTCCAGCCGAGCAGCGAGGACTCCACCGCGCTGCCAAGGAAGCCGATAACGAGGAACAGGATCACGGCAACGACGCCGATGATCGCGTATTGACGGTTGAGGTACGCCTTGGCGCCCTCCTGGATCGCACCGGCGATCTCGCGCATCTTCTCGTTGCCCGCAGGCTGCTTGAGGATGTACGCCGCGAGACCGAGGCCGTATGCGATTGCGATGAGGCCGCACACGAGCGCGACCCATGCACTGTTGTCCGACAACCAGCCGGCCAAGAACTGCCTCCAGGTCTAGGGATACGGTTCCGGCACAGACGGCCGGGCATGCGCAGGCAGGGGCCGGGGCCCCCGCACGCGACGCGGCTTTCTACCAGACCCCTCGGCGCGATTGCCCCCGTGAGCGGCCATAATGCGCCCCGCCATGAGGAAATCCACCGCCCTGATCACCGCCGCCGCAGTGGGCGCGCTCGCCGCATTCACGCGCGGGGTACGCCAGCCGGGCCCGGCCCTGCCCGGCGACCGGCTGGTGCGGCGTGCGTTCCTCACGCGCACCATCGGCGCCCGCATGCCCGCCCCGCCCGACGCCGTGTGGCCGTGGCTGGCGCAGATGGGTGCCGGGCGCGCGGGCTGGTACTCGATCGACCTCATCGATAACGGGGGCACGCCGAGCGCCCGGGAGATCATCCCCGAGCTGCAGCGCATCGCCCCCGGTGACGCCCTCGCCGGCTCCACATTCGGCGGACCGCCGTTCGTGGTGACCCAGGCCGTGCCGCCGCGCGCGCTGGTGACCACCCTGCGCAGCCGCGGTGGCCGCATGAGGGTGTCGTACGCCTACCTGCTGGACGACGACGGGCACGGCGGCACCACGCTGACCGCGCGCCTGCGCATGGGGGGGCGGCCAGCTGGGCTGGCCATGCTGCTCTCCCCCATGCTGCTCGTAGGCCACGAGGTGGGCCAGCGCGTGCAGTTCGTTCGGCTGCGGCGCCGGGTCAGTGCCCGCTGATCACGGCTCCGTCGAGGGCGCTTCCGCAGGAGTCCTGCTCGGCGGGGATGCGCGGGATCACCGAGAACAGCAGGTCACGCAGCTTGTCGTTGTTCCTCGAGAAGACCTCGAACACCTCGGTGAGTGACACCGGCTTGACGCCGGGCATACCCTCGAGCCCGACGTCGTAGTCGGTGATGAGCGAGATGTTGGCGTAACAGATCTCGAGTTCGCGGGCGAGGTGCCCCTCGGGGTAGGCCGTCATGTTGATGGCGTGCCAGCCCATCTGGTTGAACCACCTGCTCTCTGCGCGGGTGGAGAACCGGGGCCCCTGGATCACCACCACCGTGCCGCCGTCGTGCACAGGGATTCCCAGCTCATGGCAGCCCTCCACCAGCAGGCCGCGAATGACGGCGCAGTAGGGGTCGGCCGCACTCACGTGCGTGGCCTGCGGGCCGTCGTAGAAGGTGTCCTTGCGGGCGCTGGTGCGGTCGACGTACTGGTCGCACACCACGAAGTCGCCGAGGCCCACGTGGGCCTGCAAGCTGCCCGACGCGCACGGGCCGATGATGTGCGTGACGCCCAGCTGCTTCATGGCCCATACGTTCGCGCGGTAGGGGATCATGTGCGGGGGCAGGGTGTGCTCGTGCCCATGTCGGGGCAGGAACGCCACGCTGCGGCCCCCGACCTCGCCCAGTACGATGGGCCCGCTGGGGTCGCCGTAGGGCGTGCTGATCTCCACCTGCTCGGTGTGCTGGAGGAACGAGTAGAAGCCCGAGCCCCCGAACACCCCGATCTGCGCCTGCTGCTCTGCCATGCGGGTCAGACCTTGTCGCCGGGCTTCCAGAGCTTGCCGCCGCTCTGGTTGCCGCCGGGGGTCCAGATGTCGCCGCCTGCCGCGCCGCCTGCAGGCGGTCCGGCGGGCGCCGCGCCGCCGCCCTCGCCACCCTCGCCGCCTTCCTTGGCGGCCTTGGCCTGCTCCACCAGCTCGGCGAAGGCCATCTGCAGCTGCGCGAGGGGCTCGGCGAACGGCTTGGCGGCCTCCTCGCCCATGATCGCGTTGGTCACGGCCAGCAGCGCGCGAAGCGACTCGATGGCCAGCCCCGCCTGGGGAAGGTCGAAGTCCTGCTCGGCGCGCGGGCCCAGGCCCATGCGGATTGCCGCCATGTCAGTGAAGGTGGCCATCGTCTGGAAGACGACGTCCTGCACCGGCGTGGTCATGAGTCGGCGCAGCATCTCGGCCGCGACCATCTCCTCCTGGGTGAGCTCGCGCTCCTCCCCACCGCCCTCCACGGGCGTCGGCTCGTCAGTGCTCATGTCGTGCTCACCATTCCGATCAGTTCAAGGGCTTCCTCCGCCGAGCGACGGGTGCGCTCGGCGGCACTGGCATGCATGGCGACGAGGTCGCCGCCGGAGGTGAATTCACGGGCCTGGCGCTGCGCGCCGTTGCCGTGCTCCAGCATCACGGGAATCCCCTCGAGGAAGGGCCCGAGCCCCAGCCGGTCGTGCACCGGGGCCGTGAAGTCGACGAGGGCGCGCACGGCGTCGGCCGTGGTGCGCTCCTCCCCGCGCTCGAAGTCGATCATCTTGCCCTCGAGGCCGTGGCGCTGGGCGCGCCAGAGGTTCTCCTCGATGAGGCGTCCGGGGTGCGCGGGCAGCGGGCGGCCGGCGTCGTAGTCGTCGGCGAAACGGGCCACCAGCGCGTACGACAGCGCGAGGATGGCCAGGGCCTCCCCCATGTCGGTCTGGCCGTCGGCGATGCGCACCTCGATGGTGCCGAACGAGTGGTGCGGCCGGATGCTCCACCAGATCTGGGTGCTCTCGACGATCGACCCCGTGCGCTCGAGCAGCGACACGAAGTCGGCGTACTCGGCGAAGTCCATGAGCGGGTCGGGCACCCCGCAGCGCGGGAACGACCGCGTGAACAAAGACGTGCGGGTGGAGTGCAGCCGGGTGAGCCGCCCCATGTAGATGGCGCTGTTGGCCGAGAGCGCGAGGATCTCGGGCAGCACGCTGCGCATGGCGGTGCAGATGCGCACTGCGCGGTCGGCGTCGCGGATTCCCACGTGCAGGTGCTGCGACCACGTGTTGTTGATCCACGCGATGTAGCCCAGCTCGCCGGCCACCCGCTCGTAGTGCGGCGTGTCGATGATGCGCTGGTCCTGCCAGATGCTGAAGGGGTGGCACCCGGTGATGGCCGTGGCGACGCCGCGGTCGGCTGCGTGGCGGATGAGCGCAAGGCGCCCCTCCACCAGGTCGCGCGCGGCGCCGGCGAATGACGCATGGGGGTTGGTCTTGTACTCGATCTCGCTGGTGATGAGCTCACCGGCGAGGTGCGGACGCAGGGCGTCGGGCGCCGAATCGTGGATGTCCTCGAAGCGCTGCACCAGCACCATCGACTCGGGGTCGAGCAGCTGGTACTCCTCTTCGAGGCCCACCGTGAAGTCGGTCGATTCGGCGAACCGCTCGCGGACGCCATCGAGTATGGAGGGAGCCTCCGGCACGACGGGTGAGGCTACCAGCGGGGGCGCGGGCTTCAGCCCGCGATGGCGAACCGCCCGGCGTCGGTGACACGCAGGATCTTCACCGCGACGTCGCGCCGGTCACCCGTGCGCGGGTCGATGGTGATGGTGCCGGTGGCGCCCCTGAACCCGCGCGTTGCCTTGAGCTCGCGCATGACGGGGCGATAGGCAGTGGTTCCGGCGCGCCGCATGGCGGCGAACAGGATTCGCGCGGAGTCGTACGTGAAGCTGCCCCAGGTGGCCGGCTGCATGCCGAAGGCGGCCCGGTAGTCGCGCACGTAGCCCCGGGCTGTCGGGAACGCCTG
>CAMCDF010000042.1 GCA_945873475.1 Bifidobacterium breve
GCCTCCCAGGCCGCGGGGTCGGGCTTGACGCGCCCCGTGAGGCTGGACACCTCGATGTGGTCCACGACCTCGTCGAAGCCCAGCCGCCCGAGCACCGGCAGCAGCCACTCGTGCCGGTGGTTCGACACCACCCACACGTCCGCGACCGCGCGCCATGCGGCAACCCGCGCGGGGTCGATGCGCGGGCGCAGGTCGAGCACCTCGGCCCGCCGGCCGGGATCGGGGGCATCCAGATCGAGCGTTCCCCAGAAGGCGTCCTCGGGAAGGTCTCCGCTCCAGTAGCCACGGCGAAAGCCATCGTCGGTGAGCATCGCCCGCACGGTCCCGGGGTCGGCCCCCATGCTCGCGGCGGCGCGGGCAGGGAACGACGGCATGAGGGAATCGATCAGCACGCCCCCGGCATCGAGGCCGATGCGCGGCCTCACGACGCGGGGCGGGCCGGAGCCGATGCCTCGTGGATGCGCCCGGCATCGACGGCGGCGGCGGCCACCGCCTCGCGCATGGCCTGCACGTTGCCCGCCTGTGCCGCCTGGGCGCCGCGCACCAGGTTCGCGGCGAACGCCACGTAGATCGGCCCGATCGCCCGGCGCTGGTCCTCGAGGCGCTGGTCCTCCAGGCGCGCCGCCGAGATCTGCCGCGCGGCCGCCTCGCTGCGGGCCGCCGCGGCGGTCAGCCCCGGCGCCGCGCGGCGCGCCTGCTGCGGCGTGGGGGCGTCGGGAAGGGCGTCGAGCCTGATGGATGCCGCGCGGGCGGCCGCGACGGCCTCGCGCACCAGCGCGAGGTAGCGCGGCGGGCTCACCGTGGTGCCCGGCGCGACCTCCGCCGTGGACACGGGCTCGGGGGACCCACCGCAGCCCACCAGCGGCGCGGCGGCCAGCACGCACGCGGCGAGCGGGATCAGGAGCGCACGGCGGATGGGATCTCCTCCAGGGCCTCGAGCAACGAGGTGGTCGCGGTGGACAGGCCGGCGCGGGATCCGGACGTGATGATGGTTCGCAGCTCGCGCATGCGCGCCACGATGGGTGCCATTGCATCGGCGAGGCGCGCCTGCTCGGTCACGAGCGCCGGGTCGGCGGGCCTGAGCGCGCGGAACTCGCGCAGCTCGCGCGCGGCGTCGGCGACGACGCCGTCGACCTCGATGGACGATGGCTGAGGGCCACCCGGCTTGAGCACCGCCGTGGCGAGCACGCCCATGCGCTCGGCGGGCTCCACGAGCTCGCGCACGCCCTCGACGAATGCGGCGGGCGGGGTGGTGGGCACGGGCGCGTCACCGGGCGACTGCCCACAGCCCGCCACGAAGAGGGCCGCGAGCGCGAGTGCACCTGCCGGTCGCGTGCGTCGCGTCACGGCCGGAACACTACGGGGCGCGGTGGCGGGCGTCGCCCGGTCAGGTCACCCGTAGACTGCGCCCGCCAACGACACGGAGACGCTCGTGACCGACCCGGCCTCGCCCGAGACCTGCATCGCAACCGTCCGCACCCTCGCGATCGACGCGGTGCAGAAGGCCAACTCCGGCCACCCCGGGGCGCCGATGGGACTCGCCCCGGTTGGCTGGGCCCTGTACTCGCAGCAGATGCGGCATGCGCCGGGCGACCCCGCCTGGCCGAACCGCGACCGCTTCGTGCTGTCGGCCGGGCACGCGTCGATGCTGCAGTACGCGCTGCTGCACCTCTCGGGCTACGCGCTCTCGCTCGACGACCTCAAGGCGTTCCGGCAGTGGGGCAGCCTCACCCCGGGGCACCCCGAGCGCGGCCACGTGCCCGGCGTCGAGGTGACCACCGGACCCCTCGGCCAGGGGCTCGGCAACAGCGTGGGGCTCGCCCTGGCCGAGGCCATGCTGGCCGCGGAGTTCAACCGGCCGGGCCATGAGGTCATCGACCACCGCACGTGGGTCATCGCATCCGATGGCGACCTGATGGAGGGGATCTCCCACGAGTCGTGCTCGTTCGCGGGCTTCCTCGGGCTGGGCAAGCTCATCGTCATCTTCGACGACAACAGCATCAGCCTGGACGGCCCGACCGCGATGTCCACGGGCGACGACGTCGCCATGCGCTTCGCGTCGTACGGGTGGCGCGTGCTCGAGGTGCCCGACGCCAACGACCCCGCCGGCATCAACGCGACGCTCGACGAGGCCCGGCAGTCGGACGGCCGCCCGACCCTGGTGCGCTACCGGTCGCACATCGGGTTCGGCGCACCCAACGTGCAGGACACCAGCAAGGCCCACGGGGCGCCGCTGGGCGCCGACGAGGCGCGGCTGGCGAAGCAGGCATACGGGTGGCCCGAGGACGCCCAGTTCCTGGTGCCCGACGACGTCGCCGCATGGGCCGACGCGCTGCGCGAGCGCGGCGCACGCGAGGTGGCCGAATGGAACGCCGCCATGGACGCCTACGCCGCCGACCACCCCGCCGAGGCCGCCGAACTGCGGCGTCGCCTCGCCGGCGAGCTGCCCGCGGGATGGGAGGCGTCGCTGCCCACGTTCGACGACGGCGAGTCGCCCGCCACGCGCGTGGCGTCGGCGGCGGCGCTCAACGCGATCGCCGCAGCCGTGCCCGAGCTGGTGGGCGGGGCAGCCGACCTGGCGTCGTCCACCGGCACCGTCATCAAGGGTGCGGGCGACATCTCGCCCGGGCAGTTCGCCGGCCGCAACATCCACTTCGGGGTGCGCGAGTTCGGCATGGCCGCCGCCGTGAACGGCATGGTGGCCCACGGGGGCCTGCGGGCATACGGCTCGACCTTCATGACCTTCTCGGACTACATGAAGAACGCCATCCGCATGGCCGCCCTGCAGCGCCTGCCGTCGATCCTGGTGTTCACGCACGACTCCATCGCGGTTGGTGAGGATGGCCCCACGCACCAGCCGGTGGAGCAGCTCGCGGCCCTGCGCTCGATCCCCGGCCTGGTCACCCTGCGACCGGCGGATGCCCGCGAGACGGCGGCGGCCTGGCGGGCCGCGGTGGCCAGGCAGGACGGCCCGACCGCGCTGGTGCTGACCCGCCAGGGCGTGCCGGTGCTGCCCCTTGCCGACCCGCCCGTGGAGCGCGGCGCATACGTGGTGGCGCCGGGCGACGACTGCGTCATCATCGCCACCGGGTCGGAGGTGTCGCTTGCCCTGGCCGCACGCGATCTCCTGGCCGCCGAGGGCGTGGCCGCACGGGTGGTGAGCATGCCGTCGTGGGAGCTCTTCGGGGCCCAGTCGCAGGACTACCGCGACGAGGTGCTGCCGCCGTCCATCACGGCCCGCGTGGCCGTGGAGGCCGCATCCCCCTTCGGATGGGAGCGCTGGACCGGCCTGCAGGGGCGCATCGTCGGCATCGACCGCTTCGGCGAGTCGGCCCCCGGCGGCGAGGTGATGACGAAGCTGGGCATGACGCCCGAGGCCGTCGCGCGCGCCGCGACCGAGTCGTTGGCGGCGGGCACCCCCTGATGCGCGTCATCCCGCGCCCCGGCCCCGCGACCGGCCTCGTCGAGGACGCCATCGCGGATGCCGAGGGTCGCGGGCTGGTCGCGCAGGTGCTGGCCGGGGATCCCTCGGCGTGGGGTGACCACGCCGAGGCCGCGCGGGAATGGACCGGCTGGATGCGCGCGCCCGAGGACATGCGCGCACATCTGCCGATGATCGACGGCCTGGCCTCGGGCGCGGTGGAGCAGGGCATCCGCCACGTGCTGGTGCTGGGCATGGGCGGGTCGAGCCTCTCGCCGGAGGTCACGCGACGCACCTTCGGCCATGGGGCGGGAATCGAGCTGCGCATCCTCGACTCCACCGACCCGGTGGCCGTGCAGCGCGTGACCGAGGGGGTCGACCCCGCCACGTGCCTGGCCATCGTCTCGTCGAAGAGCGGCACCACGGCCGAGCCGCTGGCCTTCCTGGCCGAGGTCGGGCAGTTCCTGGAGGACGGCGTCGGGGCTTCCGCGCCCGACCACCTCATCGCCATCACCGACCCCGGCACGCCCCTGGCGACACGCGCGCGCGACGAGGGCTGGCGCATGGTGGCCGAGAACCCGCCTGATGTCGGCGGGCGCTTCTCGGCACTCACGCTGTTCGGGCTCATCCCCATGGCGCTGGCAGGCGTGCCGGTGCACGCCGTGCTCGACCATGCCGGGGCCACGCGGGCCGATGCCGACGTCGTGAGGCTTGGCGTTGCGCTGGCCGCGCTGGCGCGGGCGGGCCGCGACAAGCTGACGATCATCGCCGATCCGGGCATCGGCTCGTTCGGCCTGTGGGCCGAGCAGCTGGTCGCCGAGAGCCTCGGCAAGGCCGGTGAGGGCATCGTGCCGATCGCCGACGAGCCCCTGGGCGACCCCGGCGACTACGGGTCGGACCGGGTGGTGCTGCACCTGCGGCTCACCGGCGAGCACGACCCCGACGTGGCCGCAATCGGGGCCTCGGGCATACCCGTGTTCGTGATGGACATCCGCGACCCGGTGGATGTTGCCGGCCTGTACATGGGCCTCGAGATGGCGGTGGCCACCGCAGGTGCGGAGCTCGGCGTGAACCCGTTCGACCAGCCCGACGTGCAGGCGGCCAAGGAGGCCGCCAATCGCGCGCTGGGCGGGGCGGGCGTGCCGCGTGACGACAGGGGCGAGCCGGAGGACATCCTGCGCGCCGTCGACATGCTCGAGCGGGGCGACTACCTGGCGCTGCTGGCGTTCACCACGCCCACGCCCGCAGGCGACCGGCTCATGGCCGCCATGCGCGACGCCGTGCGCGCCCGCACCCGGGTGGCCACGACGGCAGGCTGGGGGCCGCGCTTCCTGCACTCCACGGGGCAACTGCACAAGGGCGGCCCGGGGTCCGGGGTGTTCGTGCAGTTCCTCGGCCCGGGGTCGCCCGACCTGGCCATCCCGGGCCAGGACCACACCTTCGGTGAGCTGCTGCGCGCGCAGGCGATCGGCGACGCCCAGGCGCTCGAGACCGCGGGACGGCGCCTGGTGCGCATCGACCTGGGCGACGACCCCGAGATGGGCCTGCGCCGGGCCGCCGTTGCCCTGGGCGCGGCCCGCCTGCCCTAGCCGGGCAGGCGATCGCCGAGGGCGGCCAGCGCCGACGCCACGTCCGGAACGGGCGTGACCATCGCGAGGTCGGCGGCGTCCACCACCAGGTGGTCGCGCAGCACGTCGAGCACCTCGGCCCAGCCGTCGCCCACCACGATGAGGGGCCTGGGCGCCACGTGGGCGTTCTGCATGAGGTTCCAGGCAACGGCGATCTCGGCCAGCGTGCCCACGCCCCCTGAGATGGCGATCCAGGCGTCGGCGTCCAGCAGCATGCGAAGGCGAGCGAAGAGGTCATCCGCCGGACGTACCTCGGCAACCCACTCATTCGGCGCGCGGGTGCCACGTGGCCCCGGCAGGGTCACGCCGATCACGTGCCCGCCGGCCTCGCGGGCGCCACGCGACACGGCCGCCATCGCCCCGTCATGCCCGCCCGTGGCCACCGTCCAGCCTGCGGCGGCCAGGCTCGCGCCCAACTCGACACCCGCCAGGTAGTCGGGGTGCCCTGGCCCGATGCGCGAGCTGCCGAAGACGGCCACCACGCGGTTGCTCACGACGCCACCCCCTGCATCGAGAGTTCCTCCACCAGGGCGCGGGTAAGGGGATCTGCCCCCAGCCGGTTCACGTTCAGCACCAGCGCCTGCACCGACGGGCTCGCCGCACCGCGGCGCTCGACCATGTCGGCCAACCGCCCCGCGGGGTCAACCCGCTCACCGCCGGGACCCGTGAGGAGGTCGGCGATATCCAGCAGCGACAGCAGTTCGGCGTCATCCCCCGACGGGCGCGGGAACTCCGGGTCGATGGGGGGCATCCCGGCCCACCGGGCCCGCTCGGCTGCGTTGGAGTGATGGGCCACGATGCGGGCCAGGCGCTCGTGTCCGGCGCGCCGCAGGGCCCGCGCCCCGGCCACGGCGTGGGCGTCGCCCTCCAGCGCGTACCCGATGTCGTGCAGCCACGCGGCGGCCAGGAGCACCCGGCGGCGCTCCCCCGGCAGACGCACGCTTCGGGCCGCGCGTGCCGCCTGCTGGGCAACCCCGCGCGAGTGCTCGTAGCGCCTGCGGGTGGAGAGCCCCACGCACAGGTCGTGCGCACCCCTGGGGTCCCCGGCCTGCCGCCATGCAGATGGGTTCACAGCAGGGTCCTGATGGCCTCGTCCACCACCTCGTCGCCCTCGGCATCAGCGCGTTCGCGCTCGTCGGCGCCGATCTCGGGGTCGGGGTCGCCAAGCAACAGCCCGGTGAGGTCGGTACGGCCGCTGCGGGCGGCGGCAAGGGCGAGCCACTCGGCGGGGACCTCGTCGGGCAGGTCGGACCCGGTCATCTCGGCGAACAGCAGCGCCCAGGCCCGCGGCAGCACATCGACGTTGTAGCCGCCGCCGCCGAGCGCGATCCACCGGCCCCCGGCCGCATCGTCGGCCAGATCGTGCAGCACGCGCCACAGGCGCGGGAACGTGCCCATGCGCACCTGCAGGTGCGCGAGGGGGTCCTGATGGTGGGGGTCCACGCCGTCCTGCGTCACGATGACATCGGGGGCGAACGCGCGGACGGCGGGCGCGATGACCTCCTCGATGGCGCGCATGTACGGCCCGTCGCCCGAGAACGCCGGCAGCGGGATGTTCACGGATGTGCCCTCGCCGGCCCCGACGCCGCGCTCGGATATGGCGCCCGTGCCCGGGAAGAGGTAGCGACCGCTCTCGTGCACCGAGCACGTGAGCACCCGGGGGTCGTCGTAGAAGATGAACTGCGTGCCATCGCCGTGGTGCACGTCGACGTCCACGTACGCAACGCGCTCGGCCCCGTTGTCGAGGAGCCAGCGGATCGCCACCGCCGCGTCGTTGTAGATGCAGAAGCCGTTGGCCTTGTTGGCGAAGGCGTGGTGAAGCCCGCCGGCCACCGACAGCACGCGGTCGGCACGCCCCTCCCACACCTCGCGGGCAGCCGTGACCGATGCCCCGCACACCGCCAGGGCGGCCTCGTGCATCCCCGCGAAGGCGGGCGTGTCCCCCCCGTGGGCCAGGCCCCACATTCCCGCTTCGAATGCCGCGGCCAGCTGGGGCGTGGCGCTGTAGCGACGCACGGCGGCCATGTAGGCGTCGGTGTGCACGCGCGCCACCAGCTGCTCATCCCCCGGGCCCGGCGCCAGCACCGAGACATCGGGCCGGTCGAGCATGCCGTACGCCCGGATGAGGTCGATGGCCAGCTCGCGGTTGGCGGGAGCCAGCGGATGGTCGGAGCCCAGGTCGTAGCCCGCGAGCCCCTGCCGGTCGACGAAGGCGATCATCCCCATGCCCTGAGGACTAGCAGACCACCGGCAGCACGGAGCAGAGGTCCTCCACCTGCTGGCGAAGATCGTCCAGCTGCTGCGCCAGTTGCTCCACGGCCTGGGCGGGAGTGGCGCCACCCGACTGCAGCTCGCGGGCCAGCGTGCCGACGTCGTTCCGCAACTGACCGACCCCGGCCTCGATCACCGACACGCGGTCGTTCACCTGCGAGGTGCTGGCCAGGCCGAAGGATCCCGGCGACGCGATGATGGCGAACACCAGGACGAGCGAGAGCACGGCGACCCCGATGCTTGCGGCAATGGCCGCGAGCAGGCGCCGATCAGGCGGCGGTGCCGTGACCGGTGGCGGCGGCGCCTGCTGGCGGGTGGCTGCCGCCACGGGCTGAGTGACGGCCTCGGCCGGAGGAGGCGCAGGGGCGAAGGCGCCCGATCCCGGCACCGGGCGGGGCACGGCCAGAGCCGCAGCCGCTGCCCGTGCCGCCGAGGCCGGATCGGTCGCCGCACCCGGATCGGCAGCCACCTCCTCGCCGAGCGCACGCAGGGCCAGCACCGAGCGGGCAAGCGCGTCGGGCGCGGAACCCACGACGTGCCGCACGAGGGCCGGAACCATCCAGGGCACGCGGGCGGCCCAGTCCTCGGTTCGCGAGTCGTCCGGCAGGCGGATGGCGTCGACGGCGATGAGTGCCTCGGCAGGCGAGGCGCCATCGCCCAGCACGGCGCGGGCGCACCAGCCCCGGGCGCCCACCTGCTCCTCGGCCCGCAGATCGCGCACAGCCGCACCGGGGACCCTCCGCGCCGCCAGATCGGCCGCGACATCGGCGGGCTCGAGTGCGGCGAGGTCACGCGCCACGGCGGAACGCCTGTGCTCGGGCAGGGCCGCCAGCGTGGCACGGGCCAGCGCCGTGCCCAGCACGACGGCCACCTCGCCATCGCGCAGGGGCGGTCCCGGCGGGCCGGTGCGGGCGGCCCCGAGGCCGACCTCGTCATCGCCCCGCACGTCGACGTCCAGGCGCAGGCGCAGGGTGCGATCGGTCATGGGCACACCCTAGAAGTCCTGCTCGGTCGGGCGCATGTAGATCTCGTTGATCGCCACGTGGGGCGGTTGCGAGAGCGCGTACATGACGGCCCGCGCGACGTCGTCCACCTCGAGCGGCTCGCCGCCGGGCGGGTCGTCGTAGAAGGCGGTGTCGACGATGCCGGGGGCCACCAGCGTCACCCGCACGCCCGTGCCGTGGAGGTCCTTCCTCGCCGCCTCGGCCATCGCCGTGACGGCCCACTTCGTGCACGAGTACAGCGAGCCCGTCCCCACCTGCCGACCCGAGATGGATCCCATCAGCACGGCGTGCCCGCGCGACTCGGTGAGCGCCGGGATGCACGCCCTCAGGGTGATGGCCGCGCCGTAGACGTTGGTGAGCACCATCGATCGCCAGAACTCGGGCGACTCGCCCAGGAAGCCCCGCTTCGCGCCGAATCCGGCGTTGGCCACCACGGCGTCGATGCGGCCGAAGCCTGCGAGCGCCTCGTCCGCCATGGCCTGCACCTGATCCCACTCGGTCACGTCGCATGTGACCGGCATGGCCACGTCGGCACCGCCGAGCTCTGCGGCCAGGGCGTCGAGCAGCGGGCGCCGCCGGGCGCCCAGCACCACGCGCCAGCCATCGGCCACCGCCGCGCGGGCAACGGCGGCACCGATGCCATCGGATGCACCGGTGATCACCATCACGGGTGAGTCCACCGTCACCCCGCGACCTTCAGCGCGTACTGGCCGCTGCCGGAGACCGCCTTCACCGACACGTACCAGCGACCGGTGCGCGGTATCGCGTAGGCCAGGCGGGGCGAACGGGATGCGCCGGCGGTCTTCGCGGCGGGTGCCCCCGACGTGATGGTGCGCGTGCCCGGGGCCCAGATGGCCAGGCGGGTCTTCACGCCGTTCGCCCGGCCCGTGAGGCGCAGCACCTGCCCCTTGCGCATGGACACCGGGTAGACGTCGGTGGGGTCGTCGTCGACGGCCGCGAAGGCCGAGACCGACGTGGTGGGCCTGATGGCCTGATAGCGCGCGACCTGCGGGATGTCGGCGTTCGACTCGAACGCGTCGTCCTTGGGCAGCGGCAGGGTCACGGCCGCCCGGGGGTTGATGAGGCCCGCACCGGTACCCGGGTCGCGCCCAGCCGGGCCCATGTCCACGGCCGTGTTCTTCAACTGCCGCAGCACCTGGAAGGGCGTGGCGCCCGGGTTGGCGGCGAACACCAGGGCGGCAACCCCGCTCACGAAGGGAGCAGCCATCGAGGTGCCCTCCTTCACCGCGTACCCCGGCGACACCTCGCCCTGCCGCACGCGCGGGGGCACCGACGAGACGATGTCCACCCCGGGGGCCACGATGTCCACCGAGGCGTTGCGGGTGCTGAAGGCAGCGAGGCCGTAGGGCGTCGGGCAGTCCACCGGATCGCTCGCGCCCGAGCACTGCGCCGCGACGCCCAGCACGTTCCAGTAGCCGGCCGGGTAGTTGATGGCGCCGTAGTCCTGGCCGTCGTTGCCCACCGACGCCACGATGAGGGCCCCACTGGAGAACGCCCAGTCGACCACCCGCTGGAACGTGGCGCTGTCGCCGACGCCGCCGGCAGAGATGTTGATGACCTTCGCGCCGTTCTGCACCGACCAGCGGATGCCCTTCATCATGGTCTCGTCGGTCGAGTACCCGTCGCGGTCGGAGATCTGCACCGGGATGACCTCGGCCGTGCCGATGGCCCCGGGGGCAACCCCCACCACGCCAAGCCCGTTGGCCGGCGCGGCAGCGGACCCCGCGACATGCGTGCCGTGGCCCGTCTTGCCCCAGTCCTCGGCCGACTGGCGCCCGGTCCACGCGCTGTACGGGCGCACCAGCGGCGAGCCCGGCCCGCTCCACTCGGGGTGGGTGGAATCGATTCCGCTGTCGAGGATCGCGATGCGCGGGCGCGGCGGCGTGCCCGTGAGGTCGATCCCCCAGGTGGTCGCGGGCGGGAACAACGCCCACTGGCGCCCGTTGGCGTAGTACTGGTCGGTGGGGGCGCCCACGGGCGTGAGCGGCAGGGGCGTGGCGGGTCCCGCGTGCGGGCGCCGGCGCTCGTCGGACCGCCTGAGCAGCGACCACTCGGCGGACTGCACGCCGGGCCTGCGCAGGGCGGCCCGGCGCACGGCCGGGTCGGCGGGCCCGGCCACCGACCACACCCCGGCCTCGGGCGCCACGGGCGCCACGTCGCCGAGCCCCTGCAGCGCGGCCCGCGCCGCGGCCTCCTCTGGCGCGGCGGCAAGCGACACGAGAAGGGTCGCGTGGTCTCCCGATACGGCAAGACGTGGCGGGGCGGCGGTGCCGGCGGCCGCAGACGCACCCACCATGCCGAGGATGCCGACGGCCAGCAGCGCACGGGCAACGCGTGCGCTGCCGGGCCTAGCGCTCGCCATATCGGTTGGTGATGGGCATGCGGCGGTCACGCCCGAATGCCCGCGGGGTGGTCTTGATGCCCGGGGGCCCTTGCCTGCGCTTGTACTCGGCGCGATCGACCATCCCGATGACCCGGCGCACCACGTCGTCGGGGAACCCCCGCTCGGCGAGCGCAGCGGGCGGAAGGTCCTGCTCAACGTATGCCTCGAGAATGGGATCGAGCACCTCGTACTCGGGGAGGGAGTCGGAGTCGCGCTGCCCCGGCCTGAGCTCCGCCGTCGGCGGTCGCTCAATGGTGGCCTGCGGGATGAGCTCGCGGCCCTCCTCCAGGTTCCGCCACGACGCCAGCCGGTAGACCCAGGTCTTCGACACATCGCGCAACGGCGCGAAGCCCCCGGCCATGTCGCCGTAGATCGTCGAGTAGCCCACCGACATCTCGCTCTTGTTGCCGGTGGCCAGCACCATGTCGCCGTGCTTGTTGCTGACCGCCATCAGCAGCGTGCCGCGCACGCGTGCCTGCAGGTTCTCCTCGGCCACATCGCGCGGCCTGCCCTCGAATACGTCGGCGAGCTGGGCCTCGAACACATCCACCACGGGCGCGATCGGGATGATGTCCATGCGGATGCCCAGCGACGATGCCAGAGCCGAGGCGTCGTCAGTGCTCTGGCCACTGGTGAAGACCGACGGCATGGCCACCCCGCGCACGCGGTCGGGGCCGAGCGCGTCGACGGCGATGGCCGCAGTGAGCGCCGAGTCGATGCCACCGGACAGGCCGATGATCACCCCCGGGAAGCCGTTCTTCCCCACGTAGTCGCGCACCCCCAGCACCAGCGCCCCCCACAGCTCTCCCTCGGGTGACGGCACGTCGGCGATGTCCCCGGGGACGGTCCCCAAGCCGGGGGCCGCCACCGGGGTGACGATGGGCGTGGCAGCGGCATCGTCGGCGGGCTCGAGCCGGCGCAGCAGCGGCTCGCGCAGGCGCCGGCCGGCCGCAAGGTCAAGCTGCACGTCGGCCACGAGGAGGTGCGAGTCGAACATCGGCGCGCGCGCCACGACGTCGCCGGCGTGGTCGATGACGACCGAGCGGCCATCGAACACCAGCTCGTCCTGACCGCCGACCTGGTTGCAGTAGGCCAGCGCCGCCCCGCTGTCCGACGCCCGGGTCTGCAGCATGCGCTCGCGGCCATCGCCCTTGGCGAGGTGGAACGGCGACGACGACAGGCAGGCGATCACGTCGAGCCGGGCGCGAGCGAGCTCGGCGGCGACGGGCGCCGGGTACCAGATGTCCTCGCAGATGACGATGCCCACGCGGGCGCCCTGCACGTCGATCACAAGGGGATGCGTGCCCGCCCGGAAGTAGCGCGCCTCATCGAACACCCCGTAGTTCGGCAGGAAGCGCTTGCGGTAGATCGCCTGCACGCGACCATCGGCGATGACGGCGGCCGCGTTGTGGACATCCTCGTCGTGCTCCACGAATCCGACGAGCGCCACGCAATCGGTGACCTCGCCCGCGAGCGCGTCGAGCGCGTCGCGCGAGGCGTCGGCGAACGACGGGCGCAGCAGGAGATCCTCGGGCGGATAGCCCGTGAGGGCGAGTTCCGGGGTGAGCACCAGCGAGGCACCCGCCGCGCAGGCGTCGCGAATCGAATCGCGCACCAGCGCGAGGTTGCCCTCGAGGTCGCCCACGACCGTGTTGACCTGCGCGCACGCAATGCGCATCTACAGCCCTCCGGCCGCGTTAGGATGCAGCGGGAACGCAGGATATACGTGATGGGGGTAGTGAGATGGGCACCAGCGGACCAACCCGTGGGCCTGGCAAGACCGCCGCGAAGAGCAAGAACCTCTCGCCCGCGCAGGGTGCCCAGCAGGCCGAGCAGCGCGTCGGCAAGCCCTGCTACCACGTGGGCCAGAAGGTGCCCGGCATCTTCGCCTGCGTCGCATGCCAGTTCCGCATCAATAATCGCGGCGTGCTGCCGTCGTGCCCCGACTGCGGAGAGATCATCTGGGCATACATGGGTGACGGCCCGCGGCCGATCCCCGAGGGCGAGACCGCCGCACCGCAGGCGGCAGAGGCTCCCGCAGGCCCCGCGGTGGAGGACAACGTGTCGCTCGAGCCCACCACCCAGGAGCCCGTGAAGGTCGAGGAGGGCGTCAAGCTCGAGCCCTAGGCCCGGGCAAGGGCTAACAAAGCCCTTACGCCAACCCCTAGCCGTGCCCACGCGGGAGCGGCACCATTCCTCCCGTGAGACGCTCCCTCGCAACGCTGATGATCGCCACGGCCCTCGCCGCGGCCGCTCCCGTGGTGGCACTGGGCGCACCGGGCCCGGGCGACATGCGCCCGACCGACAAGACCGGCATCGGCGGCCAGATCTACGTGGACGGCGCAGGCGACGTCCGCGTGACCGGCAACTTCCTCGCCTTCGGGGACGTCGGGGGCATGGACGTGAGCGTCACCGACCGCGCAGGGGACGCCCGGGCGATCCTCGATGGCCAGCGCATGCTGCAGCCGCGACCGCGCACCACGCGGCGGCCCGCGCGACCGCGCACCGTGTCGTTCCGCCCGTCGGCCCGCCAGATGGTGACCATCGAGGGACGCGACGTGGTCGCGACCTTCCGTGGAAACGGCAACGTGACACTGTCGATCACGGGCACGGGCAAGGTGCGGCTCGACGGCGTCGGGACGTTCCGCATCAACAACCGCGCCGCAGAGAGCTGGCCACTGCGACCCATCCAGTTGCCCCTGCGCCCGACGCCTCAGGGGGGCCGCGGGTAACCTCCCTGACGGGCCATGGCCTCCTCCGATGAACAGCCATTCATCCTCATCGCCGAGGATGAGCCGAATATCGCCTCCTTCGCGAAGATGTATCTCGAGGCGGCGGGCTTTCGCGTGGACATCGCCGAGCGCGGCGACGTTGCCCTCGAGCGCATCGAGGCAGAGCGCCCG
>CAMCDF010000043.1 GCA_945873475.1 Bifidobacterium breve
CAGCGGGCACCGCGGGCACCGGTGGCGATGGCATCAGTGCCCCCTGCGGCGGCGGCGGTGGCGGCGCCGGCTGGTGGGGTGGCGGCGGCGGGCGTGCCGGTGCCGGCGGCGGCGGCTCGTCGTACGCCAGCGCCACCCTCGCGAGCTCCGTGCAGCACTGGTCGGGCGTCAGCACCGGCGACGGCGCGGTGTATCTCTCGTACGCCCGCGGGGCCAACGTGGTGTCGTTCACCCCGGCTGCAGCCGACACCAGCGCATCAAGCCTCACCTACACGCTGCTGTTCGACGGCACCGTCACCGGGCTCGCGGCGACCGACTTCACAGTGGGCGGTACGGCCACGGGCTGGACGGTCACCGCGGTCAGCGGATCCGGCGCCGGTCCGTACACCGTCACCGCCACGCGCGGAGCGGGGGCCACCGACGGCACGCTGGTGATCTCGCTGCGTGCGGCATCGGTGACCGATGGCTTCGGCGGCACGGCCCCGGGCGCGAAGTCGGACGCCTCCTCCGTCGTCGTGGACACCGCGGGTCCGTCGGTGGCCTCGTTCACCACGGCGACCGTGTCGCCCAGTAACGCCGCCGGGCTGACGTACACCGTCACCTTCAACGAGCCGGTCACGGGCCTCTCGGGCGGGGACTTCACGGTGGGCGGTACCGCCACGGGCTGGTCGGTGACCGGGGTGACCGCCGCCGGCGCCAACGCCTACACGGTGACGCTGAACGGCATGATGGGCACCGACGGAACGGTGATACCGCGTCTGGCCGCGGGCGCCGTGGCCGATGCCGCGGGCAACACCGGCCCCGCCGCTGAGGCATCGGGCACCACCACGACCATCGACCGCCAGGCTCCGCAGGTGACCGAGCTCTCGGCCACTACGCCCACGCGCTCGGGCAGCGTGGCCTACACGCTCACCTTCGACGAGGCCATCTCGGGTCTGGCGGCGGGTGACTTCACCATCGGCGGTACCTCCACCGGCTGGACCGTCACCGGGGTGTCCGCGTCGAGCGGCACCACGTTCACCGTGCAGTTGGCGAGAAGCGGCCCGTCGGACGGCACCCTGGTGCTGGGCCTGGGCGCCGGCACGGTCAGTGACCGCGCCGGCAACGCGGGTCCCGCGGCGTCGTACACCGGCACCACCGTCACCATCGATCGCACCGCGCCGACGGTCAGCACGTTCAGCGCGACCACGCCCACGCGCACCAGCCCCATCGCGTACACGCTCACCTTCAGCGAGCCGGTGACGGGCCTCGGCGCCGGCGACTTCACCCTGGGCGGAACCTCCGCGGGTTGGACGGTGGCGTCGGTCAGCGGATCGGGTGCCAGCTACACGGTCAGCGTGTCCAGCGACTCGCCGTCCACCGGCACCGTGGTGCTCACGCTGTCCCCGGGTGCCGTCACCGACGCGGCGGGCAACACGGCGCCGGGCAGCGCCAGCGCCGCCGGGGCCGTCACCTTCGACGCCGTTCCGCCGACGGCCACGTGGACGCCCCCGGCCTCGCCCACAAATGCCGCGGTGCCGTCGTTCACCCTGGCGTTCGACAAGCCGGTGTCGGGCATCGCCTCGGGCGACTTCAGCAACCAGGGCACGGCCACCGGCTGCGTGTTCACGCCCTCGGCGTCATCGGGCACCAGCATCACCGTGAGTGCCTCGGGCTGCTCGGAGGGCACCGTCATCGCCCGCCTCGCCGCCGACGCGGTCACCGACGCCCCGGGTAACACGGGTCCGGCGACGGATGCCGACTCCGGGGCCATCACGATCGACCGCACTCCGCCGTCGGCGTCGTCGTTCGTGAGCACCAGCGCAAGCCCCACCAACGAGGGCACCGCGACCTTCCGCCTCGTCTTCGACACCGCCGTCACCGGGCTGGCAACCGCCGACCTCACGCCCACGGGTACCTCTTCCGGGTGGACGGTCGACTCCGTCACCGGTTCGGGCGCCGGTCCCTACACGGTCACGCTCACCGCGGGATCGCCCACCAGCGGCACCCTGGGCCTCGCCCTGGCGCCGGGCGCGGTCACCGACGCGGCGGGCAATACCGGTCCTTCGTCGGGTGCCAGCGCCACGGGCACGATCACCGTGGACGTCACGCCGCCCGGCTCGCCCTCGTTCACATCCGGCCCGACGGGCGAGATCACCGGCACCACCGCCACGTTCGCGTTTACCGGCGCGGGTGCGGGTGATCGCTACGAGTGCCAGGTCGACGGCGCCGGTGCATGGGCATCGTGCGCATCACCACGGGCCTTCACCGGCCTCTCCGAGGGCGCGCACTCGCTGTCGGTGCGACTGGTGGACGCCGTCGGCAACGTCGGCACCCCGGTCACCCGCTCATTCACGGTAGACACCGCCCCGCCGTCCACCACCGCGACGATCACCTCGGTGAACCCGGCCGATGCCTCCGCCACTTCCACCACGTCGGCCACCATGACCTTCGCGGGCGCCGACCCGGGCGAGACCTACTCGTGCCGCCTCGACGGCGCGGCGTGGGCCACCTGCACGAGCCCGCGGGCGTTGTCGTCGCTCGCCGACGGCACGCACGAGTTCCAGGTGGCCACCACCGACAGCGCCGGCAACCGCGGTGTCGTGGCCACGCGCACCTGGACGGTGGACACCGTGGCGCCCACGAGCCTGCCCTCCATCACGTCGGGCCCGGCGAACCCGGGCAGCGACAGCACGCCCGCCTTCGACTTCGGCGGGGCGGCGTCCGGCGAGACCTACGCCTGCGCCATCGACTCGGGCGCGTTCGCCGCCTGCACGAGCCCGTTCACCTCGACGGCGCTCTCCGATGGTTCCCACACCTTCCGGGTGGCGCTGGTGGACGACGCGGGCAACCGCGGAACCGCCGCCACCATGACCTTCGTGGTCGACACCACTCCGCCGGCTTCCGCTCCCACCATCACGTCGAGCCCGTCCAACCCGAGTAACGAGCGCACGCCGTCCCTCGCATTCACCGGGGCGGCGTCCGGGGAGACCTACGAGTGCCAGCTCGACGCCGGCGCGTGGTCGGGGTGTGCGAGCCCGGGGCCGATCGGGCCGCTCTCCGACGGGTCGGTGACCTTCCGCGTGCGGCGCGTGGACGCCGCCGGGAACGCGGGTGCCGCGGCCACCGCCACCTGGACGGTGGATGCCGCCGCGCCCGACGCGCCCACCCTTGCGCGCACGCCGCCGGCCACTCCCACCACCTCGACGTCGGCGTCGATCGCCATCACCGGCGCCGAAGCCGGCGGCACCTTCCAGTGCTCCCTTGACGGAGCGGCATGGGTCACCTGCACCAGCCCGCGCTCCCTCGCCTCGCTCACCGATGGCAACCACACGATGCGCGTGCGTCAGGTGGATGCCGCGGGCAACTCCGGCGCCGTCGCCACCGAGTCGTGGGTGGTGGATACCGTCGCCCCGAGCGCCACGCCCACGATCACCTCCGGGCCGAGTGGTGGGGTGAACGTCGACACGGCCACCTTCGCGTTCACCGGTGCCGCGGCCGGCGATACCTACGAGTGCCAGCTCGACGCCGGATCGTGGGTGGCATGCACGTCGCCGGATGCCCTCACGGGCCTGGCTGATGGCAATCGCACGTGGCGGGTGCGCCTGGTCGATGCCGCGGGCAACACCGGGCCGAGCGCGGCACGCATGTGGTCGGTCTTCACCAGCATGCCCCCGGCCCCCGCCGGCTCGGTGATGCCCGCCTCGACGTCCAACGACACCAGCACGTTCACCTTCACCGGCGCCACGACCAGCACCTTCGAGTGCAGGCTCGACAACGGCAGCTGGGCCGCGTGCAGCAGTCCATTCACGACACCGTCGCTGCCGGATGGCGCCCACGTGCTCGAGGTGCGCCAGGTGGATGGCGGCGGCAACGTCAGTGACCCGCCGCACCTCACGTTCAACTGGACGATCGACTCCCAGGCGCCTCCGAGCGTGGTGTTCGGGAACATCCCGGCGAGCCCGACGAACGCCGCCACCGGCGCGCCCACGATGACCATCAGCGCGGACGAGCCGGGCGTGGCGACCTACTCGCTCGAGTGCAATGTCGACGGATCCGGTTGGCAGGTGCCCTGCCCGGTCACAGGCACTGCGCCCGGCCCCCTCACGCTTGCGCTGAGCGGGCTCTTGGATGGCGACCATTCCGTGGTCGCGCGCCAGCGCAAGACCCTGGCCGACAGCACGTTCACGCTCAGCGTGGAAAGCGGCATCACCTGGACCGTGGACACCACGCCGCCCGCCGCGCCGGTGATCGGCACCCGCCCGGCGAATCCCAGCAACCAGTCGTCGGGCTCGTTCGGCATCTCTGCGGGGGCCGGTACCACGCTCGAGTGCCTGCTCGACTCCGGCGGGTGGGCGGCCTGCACCAGCCCGGCTCCGGTGAGCGGCCTCAGCGACGGCAGCCACACCTTCCGCGCGCGGGCGGTCGACGCTGCCGGCAACCGGAGCACGGAAGCATCGGTCACGTGGATTGTGGACACCGTCGTTCCGGGCGCCCCGTCGTTCACCGGCACGCCCGACTCGTCATCGGCGTCGTCATCGGCCACGTTCGGCTTCTCCCTGCCCTCCGGCGGCGCATCGGCCATGTGCTCGCTCGACGGTGCGCCTGCCGTGCCCTGCACGGCGCCCTATGCGTTGACGGGGCTCACAGACGGCAGCCACACGCTCGAGGTGAGCGCCGTGGACGCGGCGGGCAACGTGGGCCCGGCATCGTCCTACACCTGGAATGTCGACACCGTTGCGCCGGCCGCCGCGCCTGACATCGCATCAGGCCCCAGCGGCGTGGTGCAGGCCACATCGGCCACCTTCACGTTCACCGGCGCCAGTGCGGGCGAGTCGTACCAGTGCAACCTCGACGGCACCGGCTGGCTGCCCTGCAGCACGCCGTATGTGATCAGCGGGCTGCCGGAGGCCGCGCACTCGCTGCTGGTGCGCATCGTCGATGCCGCCGGCAATGCCGGCCCCAACGCCACTCGTGCCTGGACCGTCGACCGCACCGCACCCGCCGGGTCGGTGAGCATCGGGTCGGCTCCCGCAAACCCGTCGTCCAACCCCACGCCGGCCTTCACCTTCACCGGTGCCACCGCCCCCGACACCTACGTGTGCAGGGTGGACGGCGGCGCGTGGGCGGCCTGCACCAGCCCGTTCACCCCGCCGGCCCTCGCGGATGGCACCCACTCGTTCCAGGTGGCGCTGATCGACGAGGCCGGGAACATCGGCACGCCGAGCACCCACTCGTGGGTGGTGGACACCACGGCCCCGGCCTCCTCGCCGGGCATCCTCACGGGTCCCGCGGCGTTCAGCAACGACCTCACGCCGTCCCTCACCTTCGCCGGTGCCGGAGTGGGCGAGACCTACGCATGCGCCATCGACTCGGGCGCCTATGCGGCGTGCACCAGCCCGTTCACATCGGGCCAGCTGGCCAGCGGCACCCACACGTTCCGGGTGGCACTTGTGGATGCCGCGGGCAACCGCGGCCCCGATGCCACGCGCACCTGGGTGACCCTGGCCGAGCCGCCCAGCACGATCCCCACCATCACCAGCGGCCCGAACGGGCCCACCAACGACCCGACCCCCACGTGGGCCTTCACCGGGGCGGCGCAGGATGAGTCGTATGAGTGCAGCGTGGATGGCGATCCCTTCACGGCATGCATCAGCCCCTTCGCGGCGGCACGCCTCAGTGATGGCGCGCACACCTTCGAGGTGCGCACGGTCGACCAGGCCGGCAACGGCGGCACGCCCCTCGCCCGGGAGATCACCGTGGACACCGCGTCGCCCGGCGACCCGCTGGTCTCGGGCGCGCCCTCCGGCGCCACCAACGCGACGTCGGTGAGCGTGAACCTCAGCGCCGAGCCCGGAACCACCTTCGAGTGCAAGCTCGACTCCGGTTCGTGGACACCGTGCTCGTCGCCCTTCACGGCCGAGGGCCTCGCCGATGGATCGCACACCCTGCAGCTGCGCGCGCTGGACGCCGCGGGCAACGTGAGCGGCATCACAAGCACAACGTGGATCGTCGACACCGTGGCGCCCGCCGCGCCGACCGTGGGCAACCGCCCGGTGAGCCCCACCAGCCAGACCTCCGCCGGCCTCACGATCAGTGCCGCGGAGTCGGGTGACACCTTCGAGTGCCGCATCGACGGCGGGGCCTGGGCGCCCTGCGCGAGCCCGGTGACCCTCTCCGGGCTCTCCAACGGCACCCACGTGGTGAGCGTGCGCGAGTTGGACGCCGCCGGCAACGCCAGCCCGCCCGTCACGGTGACCTGGGCGGTGGACACCGTGCCGCCGGCCTCCGCCCCGGGCATCAGTGGCGTGCCCAGCACCATCACGTCGAGCACGAACCTGTCTGCCACGCTCACGGGCGAGCCCGGCACCACCTTCCAGTGCCGTATCGATGGAGGTGGCTGGACCACCTGCGCGAGCCCGGTCACGCGCGCGGGCCTCGCCGACGGAACCCACTCCATCGAGGCGCGTCTGCTCGATACCGCGGGTAACGCCGGTCCTGTGGCGCGCCAGCTGTGGACCATCGACACGACGGCACCTGCCGATCCGCCGGCCATCGGGGACATGCCCGCCGCGACGGCCGACACCACGCCCACCTTCACCTTCACGGGTGACGGCAGCACCACCTTCGAGTGCCAGGTCGATGGCGGCGCGTGGGCCCCCTGCACGAGTCCCTTCACCACGGAGCCGCTCATCGACGGCGTCCACACGCTCAAGGTGCGCCAGGTTGATGTGGCGGGCAATCGCGGCCCGGAGGCCGTCTCGACGTTCACGGTCGACACCAACGCGCCTGCCGAGGTGGGCATCAGCGGCATTCCGGCAAGCCCCACCAACCAGACCTCGGCGACGATGAGCTTCACCACCGAGCCCAATGCCGTGCTCGAGTGCAAGGTCGACGGCAGCACGTGGCTCGACCCGTGTCCGGCGAACCCGCTCACGATGTCCGGTCTCGCGCAGGGTGCCCATGAGCTGGTGGTGCGCCAGCGCGATACGGCGACCCCACCCAACTACTCGTCCGAGACGGCCGTGCGCTGGATGGTGGACACCACGCCGCCGCAGGCGCCCGGTGCCGCACCGCGTCCGTCCGACCCGACCAACAACCCCAACGCCAGCATCGGCGTCACCAGCGAGCCCGGCACCGTCACCGAGTGCCGCCTTCTGGGCGGGGCGTGGGAGCCGTGCTCCAACCCGGTGGCCTACACCGGTCTTGCGGACGGCACCTATGTGCTGGATATCCGCAGCACCGATGTGGCGGGTAACGCGAGCACGCTCTCCACGGTGCGCTGGGCGGTGGACACCACCCCGCCCACGGGCACCGCGGTCATCACCTCGGGCCCGACCTCACCCACGGCATCGTCGGTGGCCACGTTCAACTTCACCCTGGGAAGCGACGGCGCGGCGGCGCAGTGCTCGCTCGACGGCGCCACGTGGGCGGCGTGCACGTCACCGGCCACATTCAGCGGCATCACGCCGGGCAACCACACGCTCCGGGTGCGCATCCTCGATGCGGCGGGCAACATCGGCGCCAACATCACCACCACGACGTGGGAGATGTTCGTGCCGCCGAACCCGCCGCCGGGCACCCCGGGCGTGCAGCTCAACGGCGGTGATCAGTACGCCACGGCCCGCGCGGCGATCGCCGACATCATCTGGCCGGCCGGCACGCGCTTCATCGACCTGGCGAACCAGGCCGACTACTCCGATGCCGTCCGCAGCCCGATATCCACGCAGGTGGCATGGACCCTCGCGGCCGGAGCCGCGGGCAACCGCACGGTGCACTACCGCTTCGCCGACTCCGCGGGCACGGTCACGTCGACCGGGTCGACGTCGATCATGTTCGACCCCGACCCGCCGGTGATCGGGACGATCTCCCTGCAGCCCGACGCCGGGAACCTCGTGCGCGTGACCCCGGCCATCAGCGACGCGGCCAGCGGGCTCGAGTCGTGGCAGGCCACCCTGAACCCCGCCGACCCCGGACCGGTCAACGCGGCATCACGCGAGAGCATCACCCTCGCCGCCGCTGCGGGACAGACCGTCTACGTGCGCGGCATCGACCGCGCCGGCAACGTATCGGCATGGGCGAGCGCCGCAGTGCCGCTTCCGGCCGCGGTTCCCGCTGCGCCGCAGCAGGCCACCGTGGAGCTCACCGGCACCCGGGTACGCGAGAGCGGCGACGCCGTCTTGGCCGCGCGCTGCGAGAGCGCATCTGGCACCTGCCAGGTGAGGGTCATCCTGGTGGTCGCCGGAAAGAACGTGTCGACCGCGGATGGCGTGGTGCAGAGCGGCAGGACCGCCGCCCTTACCGCGAAGCTGCCGGCCACCCTGCAGCGCTCGCTGGCCCGCAGGGGCACCATAAGGGCAACGGTGCGAAGCGAGGTCACGAGCGACGGCGTCACCACGGTTGCGAGCAAGCCGGTCACCCTCGTGGCACCCGACGCCCGCGAGGTCGTTCAGACCGCCGCCGCCGTGGTGCGTGGCTCGAAGGACACCCTCACCGTGGCAGCCCGCTGCCGTGGCAGCCTCGCTGCGCGCTGCCGCGCCAAGGTCGACCTGCAGCTGGTGGGCGTCGGATCGCGCGGACGCGCGGCTAACCAGGCCACCATCATCGGCCAGGCGAAGATGGAGGGTCCCACCGGAGCCCGGATCGGCACGAGGATCGTGCTCGATGCCGTTGGCCGCCGCCTGCTGAAGAAGCACGGCACCCTCCGCGTGCGGCCCGTCATCACGGTTCGCGGCAAGGCATTCCGTGGGCCGACCGTGCTGCTCGGCGGCATGGATGCCCGTGCGTGGATTCGCGCGGTGCTCGCCGAGCTCGATCGCCACGGCCCGGTGCGCGCCGACCTCAACGCCACGCTCGACCGCGTGCACGCTCGCGAGATAACGCCCCAGGCCGGTGCAGACATCATCGAGGAGCAGATCATCCCGGACCGCGTGGACACCCTCGCGCGCCTTCGCAACCTGCCCCCGCCGCCCGCCCGCATCGATTACGTGCGGCGTGACGTGATCGAGGCATTCGTGGTGTCGATCGCCGCCAACAAGGGCACCATGGCGCACCTGCGTGCCGGTGGCATGCCCACCAACGACCCGACCTCGCGTCTGCACGAGCGTGCCACGGCGGTGAAGAAGAAGCTGATGGCGGACCTGGCACGGGCGGGCAAGCCGCTGGGCATCGAGGTTCCGCCGGCCCGCAGCCTCTGGCCCTAGGACCGGCTACTTCAGCGACGAGAAGGCATCCACCTTGGATGCCTCTCCAACCACCAGCAGCTCGTCGCCGGCCTCCACCACCGTCTCGGGTCGGGCGGGCTCGTAGTCGTCGCCCGGCTTCTTCACGCACACGATGGTGACGTCGAAGCGGCTGCGCACCCTGGCCTGCTCGAGCGACTGGCCGTCGATCTCGGTGGGCACCGTGGTCTCGGCCATGGCGAAGCGCGGGTCGAGCATCACGTAGTCGAGCGTGCGGCCCACCAGGGCGTGGGCGATGCGCTCGCCCATGTCGCGCTCGGGGAACACCACGCGGTGCACGCCGATGCGCTCGAGTATCTCCCCATGACGCTGCGTCATGGCCTTCGCCCACACCCGGGGCACGCCGATGTCCAGCAGCACCGACGCCGCCAGGATGCTGGCCTCGTTGTCGCCGCCGATGGCCACGATGGCGGTGCCCACCTCACCGGCGCCCACCAAGCGCATGGCGTCGATGTCTGTGGCGTCCGCCTGAACCGACTGGGCCAGGGTGGTCATGTGCTTCTGCACAAGGCGCTCGTTGTCGTCGACGCCGATGACGTCCTGACCCATGAGCGTGAGGCACTCGGCACAGGCCGACCCGAAGCGCCCCAGTCCGACCACCATGATGTCGCCACTCCTAGCCAACGATCGGCCTTTCCTCTGGGTACTTGACGATTGAGGAGCGCTCGCGGATGACCAGCGCCGCGCCCAGCACCTGCGGCCCCAGGCGCCCCAGCACCATGAGGATTATCAGGATCACGTCGGCGGCCCCCGGCAGGGTGGGGGTGACGCCGGTCGACAGGCCGGTGGTGGAGATGGCCGAGCTCACCTCGAACAGCGCGGGCTGCAGGTCGAGGTCGGTCAGCGACACGATGGCCAGCGTGCCGATGGCGATCAGGCTGGTGAAGATGACCGTCACGGCCAGCGCCTGCCGAATGGCGGTGTGGGGAAGCCTGCGCCCCAGCAGCTGCACCTCGCGGTCGCCGCGCAGCGACGCGATGGTGGCGATGGCCAGCACCAGCATGGTGGTGACCTTGATGCCGCCCGAGGTCGACACGCTGCCCGCGCCGATGAGCATGAGGAAGTCGGTGACCATCAGGGTCTCGGGGCGCACCTCGGCATACGACACGCTGTTGAACCCGGCCGTGCGCGGCGACACCCCCTGGAAGGCGCCGTTCAGCACCTTGTCGCCCACCCCCATCGGGCCCAGCGTTCCGGGGTTGGCCCACTCGATGATGAGCACGGCCCCGATGCCGAACACCAGCAGCGCGGCGGTGCCGATGATCGTGAGGCGCGTGTGCAGGCTCCAGTGGCGCCGGGTATGCAGGCGGTTTCGCCTGCGGCGGATGAGGTCTGCCCACACAGGCAGGCCCAGGCCACCGGCGATGATGGCCACCATCAGCGCGCCAAGGATGATCCAGTCGCCCTGGTACTGCATGAAGCTGTCGCTGAACAGCGCGAAGCCTGCGTTGTTGAACGCGGTTACCGAGTGGAAGACGCCGTACCAGAGCGACTCGGCCAGGCCGTCGCCCAGGGATACGAAGCGCAGGAACAGCACCAGGGCGATGACGGCCTCGATGATGAGGGTGAGCACCGCGACGCCGATGACGATGCTCTTCACCTCGCCGGGGGCGAGGATTCCCTGCTCGGCCTGCGCCGCGGCCCGGCGCCGCAGGCCCAGTCGCCCGCCGATGATCAGCACCAGTATCGCCGTGAAGGTCATCACGCCCAGCCCGCCCAGCTGCACCAGCACCAGGATCACCGCCTGGCCGAAGCCGCTCCAGTAGGTGGCGGTGTCCACCACCGACAGCCCGGTGACCGTGATGGACGACGTTGCGGTGAAGAAGGCGTCCATGAATGGCACGGCGCCGCCACCTGCGCGGCTGAAGGGCAGCAGCAGCAGGATGGTGCCCACGGCCAGGGCGCCGAGGAACGCCAGCGCCACCGACTGCGCGGGCTTCAGGCGCATCCGGGCGCTTGCGCTGCTCATGGGCCGGGTGGGAGCGCCATCGCCGTGATGCTCGCAGATGGGCCGGGGGCCGGGGTAGTAGGGTCACCGGCGTGTCGCACCTCACGCGATTCATCCCCCAGCGCATCAAGGGCATGCACGTCGATCCGAAGGCGTGGCGCCACATGGATCGCGCTGCCCACAAGCAGCTGCTCAAGCGCGTGGTCACCTACGCGATCTTCCTGCTCATCATCTTCGGCATCATCAAGCTGGTGCCGCGCATCTGGCAGGACGTCCAGGAGGGCAACCCCCTGTACGTGGCCCTCGCGGTGCCATTCGAGATCCTCTCCGTGGCCGGTTATGTGGTGCTGTTCTGGGCGGTGTACGGCGCTGCCGCGCGCATGTCCACGCAGGGGGCCGATACCCCCGCGCGGCCGCTGACGCTGAAGGAGAGCATGCAGCTCACGACGTCGCGCCTGGCGCTGGGCGACACCCTGCCCGGCGGCGGCGCCACCGGGTTCGCCGTGCAGTTCTGGGCGCTGGCCCGTGCGGGGTTCTCGGCAGCGCAGATCTCCCGCACCACCACGGCGTTCCTCGTGCTGTCGAACACCGTGATGACCGTGATGATCATGGTGCTCGGCGTGCTCATCGGCGCCGGGCTGGTGGCCGGCGACCTGCACCCGGCCCTCACGTGGATTCCCGCAGCCGTCGCCGCCGCGGTGGTGGTGGTCATCCTCGTGTTCGCCCGGAAGGGCCGCACCTTCGTGCCGCCCGCCCCGGATTCCCGCCCCGCCTTCACCGGCCGCTTCGCCAAGGTGCGCACGCTGCTTCGCGAGATCGGCGACCGCCTGCCCCCGGGCGCGTATGACGCCCTGCGCATCATCCGCCGCCCGGCCGCCATCGGGGGCATGGTGACCAACCCCGGCTTCGACTTCGTTGCCTTCTACCTGGGAATCGCATCGGTCACGGAGCCCATCGCCCTGCCCGTGATGCTGCTGGCCTACTTCATCGGCCAGGTGGGCTCACTGGTTCCGCTGCCCGGCGGAATCGGCGGCGTGCAGGGCCTTGCCATCGGCGTGCTGGTGGCCGGGGGAATGGAGGCCCACTCCGCAACGGCCGGTGTGCTGGTGTGGACCGGCGTGGCCCTGGGCACCCAGATCGTGTGGGGCATGTGGCAGTACTGGTTCCTGAGGAAGTCGATCAAGCGCTGGCAGGCGGAGGACGCCGCGGCCACGGGGACGACGTAGCCTTGCGTGCATGAACGAACCCCTCCTGCATGAACCCGACGATGTCGGCGCGGCCGATATCCCCCCACTGAAGCCCCACCTGATCGTGCTGGTGGGCGCCACGGGCGACCTGGCGCGCAGGAAGCTGCTGCCCGGCCTGCTCCACCTCATCCGCTCGGGCCTGCTGCCCGACTGCCGCATCGTGGGCGCCGCCATGGACGACATCGGGGACGAGGAGTTCCGCGAGGTCGTGAGGGCTGCGTGCGACGGATTCGCTCGCACGCCGCTGAGCCCCCTCGAGTGGTCGGCACTGTCCGATCGCATCACGTACGCGTCGCTCGTGGATGGATCGTCTGAACTGCTGTCCCGGGTTCGCGATGCCGAGGCGGCCCTGGGCGGCCATCCCGAGCGGCTGCATTACCTCAGCATCCCGCCCTCGGCTGCGCCGTCGGTGGTGAGGATGCTCGGCGATACGGGCCTGGCCGACCGCGCCAGGGTGATCATGGAGAAGCCCTTCGGCACCGACCTTCCCAGCGCCCGTGCGCTCAACGCGCTGGTGGCGGAGGTGTTCGACGAGGAGCAGGTGTTCCGCATCGATCACTTCCTCGGCAAGGAGGCGGCGCAGAACATCCTCGCCTTCCGGTTCGCCAACGGGCTGTTCGAGCCCATCTGGAACCGTCAGCACATCGACCACGTGCAGATCGACGTCGCGGAGTCGCTCTCCATCGAGGGGCGGGGCGCCTTCTACGAGGGCACCGGCGCCTTTCGCGACATGGTGGTGACCCACCTCTTCCACGTGCTCGCGTTCGTGGCCATGGAGCCGCCCACGGCGCTCACGCCCGAGAGCATCGGGGAGGAGAAGAACAAGGTGTTCCGCTCGCTGCGCCCCCTCGAGGTGGACAGCGTGGTGCGGGGGCAGTACGAGGGATACCGCGACGACCCCACGGTGGCCGACGACTCCAGCACGGAGACCTTCGTGGCCCTGCGCTGCGAGATCGACAACTGGCGGTGGGCGGGCGTGCCCTTCTACCTGCGAACGGGCAAGTCCATGGCCGAGGGCATGCGAATCGTGTCCATCGCCTTCAAGGAGCCGCCGCGCTCGATGTTCCCG
>CAMCDF010000044.1 GCA_945873475.1 Bifidobacterium breve
GCGGCCGGGGAGGCCGACGGCGGCATCGACCGCCTGATCGCCGACCGTCGCCAGAAGGCCGCCGACCTGCGGGCGGCGGGCATCAACCCCTACCCGGCCCGCTTCACGGGCCGCATCGCGGTTGAGGACGCCCGCGCGGTGGGGGACCCCCTGGAGCCCGGTGCCGGGGCAGAGGGCCAGGTGGCCGTGGCCGGCCGGCTGGTGGCGCGCCGCGGCCAGGGCAAGACCGTGTTCGCCGACCTGCAGGACCGCTCGGGCCAGGTGCAGGTATGGGCCACCCTCGACCGCCTCGGCGAGCAGGGGCTCGCGGTGCTGGCCGATGCCCACCTGGGCGACATCATCGGCGTGCGGGGCACCGTGGTGCGAACGCGCCGGGGCGAGGTGTCGGTGGCGGCCGACTCGGTGGAGATGCTGGCCAAGTCGTTGCGCCCGCCGCCCGACCGCCACGCGGGGCTGCGCGACCCCGAGACCCGCTACCGCCAGCGCTACCTCGACCTGATGGCCTCCGACGAGGTGCGCGACCAGTTCGTGACGCGCGCGCGGGCCATCTCCGGCGTGCGCCGCTACCTGGACGACCGCGGCTTCATCGAGGTCGAGACCCCCGCGCTGCAGCCCATCTACGGCGGCGCCGCCGCCCGGCCGTTCGTGACGCACCACAACGAGCTCGACCGGGACCTCTACCTGCGCATCGCCACCGAGCTCTACCTCAAGCGCTGCATCGTGGGCGGGCTCGAGAAGGTGTACGAGATCGGCAAGGACTTCCGCAACGAGGGCGTGTCGTTCAAGCACAACCCCGAGTTCACGATGCTCGAGACCTACGAGGCCTACGCCGACTACGAGGACGTCGCCGGCATGCTCGAGGAGATGGTGTCCGCGGCGGCCGTGGAGGCCACCGGCGGCATGGTGGTGCCGTGGAAGGGCGGTGAGATCGACCTGACCCCGCCGTGGCGCCGCGTGCGCCTGGTGGACGCCCTGCGCGATGCAAGCGGCATCGACGTGCTGGCGCACCCCGACGCCGGCGACCTGCGCGCGCGCATGCGCGAGGCGGGCCTGGACGCCCCCGACAATGCCCCGTGGTCCAAGTTGGTGGACGGCATCCTCTCGCAGTCGCTCGAGCCGACCCTGGTGCAGCCCACGATCCTGCTCGACTACCCGCTGGAGCTCTCGCCGTTCGCCAAGCGCCGCGAGGACGACCCGCGCCTGGTGGAGCGCTTCGAGGCCTTCTGCGGGGGGATGGAGATCGCCAACGCGTTCTCCGAGCTGAACGACCCGGACGACCAGCGCGAGCGGTTCGCGATGCTGCAGGCCGATCGCGCGGCGGGCGACGACGAGGCCCAGCCTGCGGATGAGGACTTCCTCACGGCCCTCGAGCACGGCATGCCGCCCACGGGCGGTCTGGGCCTCGGCATCGACCGCCTGGTGATGCTGCTGACCGATCGGCACTCGATCCGCGAGGTCATCCTGTTCCCCGCGATGAGGAGCTAGGTTGCGCGAGGGCGCTGAGGTGATAGCGTCCCGCGCCGTTTCGTAGAGCAGTCCCAACCTGGAAGGTCACATGGCGAAGCCGCGCGGTCGCGGACGCATCAAGAAGAAGAAGGGCGGCGCGCCCGCGCCGCGAAAGCGCCGTCCCCTTCTTGCGGCTGAGGAGCTCGACTGGAAGAACTTCCCGTCGCTCCGCCGCTTCCTGTCCGAGCGGGGCAAGCTCCGCTCCCGTCGCATCACGGGTCTCTCGCGCCGTCAACAGACGCAGCTGGCGCAGGCCGTGAAGCGTGCCCGCACCATGGGCCTGCTGCCGTACCCGGACCAGGACCGCTCGGTCAAGGCGCACCGCGCCGCGAACCCGATTCCGGTCAGCGCCCCCGAGGGCGTGTCCGAGGAGCTGGTGGCCGAGGAGATCATCGAGGTCGAGGGCGTCGAGACGGAGATCGTCGATGCCGAGTCGGTCGAGGTGGTCGAGGAGCCCGTCGCCGTGGGCGCCGGTGACTCCGAGGAGTCCGAGGCCTAGACCCCGGCAGGGACCCCCGCGGTCCCGCCGCATGGAGTGTCAGTAGAGGACCCGTCGACCCCCGGTCGTCGGGTCCTCCTGTCATTATTCCCCGATGGAAATGGGTGCTTGTCCGGCGTGCGACGCCGCCCTCACGTGGAGGCACAACGGCCTCTGGTGCGACAGGTGCCACCGCAAGGTGGAGACCTGCTGCGAGGGCGCGCCACAGCAGTGCGCGGAAGTCGATTCGGGGGACGACCGAACACCCGGTGCCCGGGGCTGACCCGGTGCTACCTTCGGAATCCATTGCATCCGCCGTATACGGCCCCTGAGAGGGCCCCGGAAGGATTGAGGCACGATGTTCGAACGCTTCACCGAGCGCGCCCGCCAGGTGGTCGTACTGGCCCAGGAGGAGGCGCGGACCCTCAAGCACAACTACATCGGCACCGAGCACATCCTGCTGGGCCTGCTCCGCGAGGAGGAGGGGCTGGCAGCCCGCGTGCTCGAGGGCCTCGAGATCACGGTGGAGGAGGTGCGCGCCCAGGTCATCCGCATCGTCGGATCGGGCGAGGAAGTCACCTCCGGGCAGATCCCGTTCACCCCGCGTGCCAAGAAGGTGCTCGAGCTCGCGCTGCGTGAGGCGCTGTCCCTGGGCCACAACTACATCGGCACCGAGCACATCCTGCTGGGTCTCGTGCGTGAGAACGAGGGCGTCGCCGCGAGGATCCTCGCCGACTTCGACGCCGACTCGGAGAAGATCCGCAACGAGATCATCCGCATGCTGTCGGGCCCCGGCCGCCGTCAGGGGCAGGGCACGGGCGGCGGGTCCAGCAGCCAGCCGGGCGACAAGAAGTCGAGCAAGCTGCTCGACCAGTTCGGCCGCAACCTCACCAAGCTGGCCGCCGACGGCAAGCTCGACCCGGTGGTCGGTCGCCAGAAGGAAATCGAGCGGGTCATGCAGATCCTGGCCCGCCGCACCAAGAACAACCCGGTGCTCATCGGCGAGCCGGGCGTGGGCAAGACGGCCGTGGTGGAGGGCCTGGCCCAGCGCATCTCGTCGGGGCAGGTTCCCGAGCTGCTGCGCGGCAAGCAGATCTACACGCTCGACCTGGCCGCCCTGGTGGCCGGCTCGAAGTACCGCGGTGAGTTCGAGGAGCGCCTCAAGAAGGTGATGAAGGAGATCGCCCAGCGCGGCGACACCATCCTCTTCATCGACGAGATCCACAACCTCGTGGGCGCGGGCGCCGCGGAGGGGGCCATCGACGCGGCCTCCATCCTCAAGCCGGCCCTCGCGCGCGGCGAGCTGCAGACCGTGGGCGCCACCACGCTCGACGAGTACCGCAAGTACCTCGAGCGCGACTCCGCCCTGGAGCGCCGCTTCCAGCAGGTGAAGGTGGACCAGCCCTCGATCGAGGAGACCGAGCAGATCCTGCGCGGCCTTCGCGATCGCTACGAGGAGCACCACAAGGTCAACATCACCGACGAGGCCCTCGAGGCCGCCTCGGTGCTGTCCGACCGCTACATCTCGGAGCGCTTCCTGCCCGACAAGGCCATCGACCTCATCGACGAGGCCGCCAGCCGCATGCGCATCCGCACCATGACCGCGCCCCCGAGCTTCCGTGAGCTCGAGGACGAGATCGAGTCGGTGCGCAAGGACAAGGAAGCCGCCATCGAGGCGCAGGAGTTCGAGAAGGCCGCGAACCTGCGCGACACCGAGCGCCGCCTCACCAACAAGAAGCGCGACCTCGAAGAGGAGTGGAAGGCCGAGGACGCCCCGCGTCCGTCGATCGGGGAAGAGGAGATCGCCGACATCGTCTCGATGTGGACCGGCATCCCCGTCTTCAAGCTCACCGAGGCCGAGACCCAGAAGCTGCTCCGCATGGAGGACGAGCTGCACAAGCGGGTCATCGGGCAGGAGGCCGCCATCACGGCCACCAGCCGGGCCATCCGCCGCGCGCGCGCCGGCATCAAGGACCCCAAGCGGCCCGCCGGCTCGTTCATCTTCCTGGGCCCGTCGGGCGTGGGCAAGACCGAGCTCGCCCGCACGCTGGCCGAGTTCCTGTTCGGCGACGAGCAGGCGCTCATCCAGGTGGACATGTCCGAGTACATGGAGAAGCACGCGGTCTCGCGCCTGGTGGGATCGCCTCCCGGCTACGTCGGTTACGACGAAGGCGGCCAGCTCACCGAGCAGGTGCGCCGCAAGCCGTACTCGGTCGTGCTTCTGGACGAGATCGAGAAGGCCCACCCCGAGGTGTCCAACATCCTCCTGCAGATCATGGAGGACGGCCGCCTCACCGACGCACAGGGCCGCGTGGTGGACTTCCGCCACTGCATCGTGATCATGACGTCGAACATCGGTGCCGCCACCATCACCCGATCCACCCCGCTGGGCTTCAGCGTGGCGGAGGAGGACGGCGGCATGGACTACGACGACATGAAGGGCCGCATCATGGGTGAGCTCAAGAAGGCCTTCCGGCCCGAGCTCATCAACCGCATCGACGAGATCATCGTCTTCCACCAGCTGTCCAAGGACGAGATCAAGCAGATCATCGACCTCATGCTGGTGCGCCTGCAGAGGCAGATGGCCGAGCAGGGCGTGACGCTGCAGCTCACCGACGACGCCAAGGACCTCCTCGTCGAGGAGGGCTACGACCCGGCCATGGGCGCCCGCCCGCTGCGCCGTGCCATCCAGCGCCTGCTGGAGGACCCGCTCTCAGACGAGCTGCTCCGGGGCACGCTCACGGAAGGCCTGGTCATCGTGGCCGACCGCGACGGCGACAAGATGAGGATGGAGCGCCGCGAGGCCCCGGCCGCGCCGGAAGTTCCCGAGGCGGTCGCCGTGGGCGCCGACTCGGACTCGGACGCGGAGTAGTAACTGAGCCCGCCACGGGCCCGCAGCCAGTTCCTGTGTGATGGCTGCGGGCACGTGTCGGCTCGCTGGGTGGGCCGCTGCCCTGCCTGCGGCGAGTGGGACACGCTCAAGGAGTTCGCAGCGCCGAAGGCGAAGGCGTCCCGCGCAGCAGCGGCATCCGTGCGCGCCGCCGTGCCTCGACCTCTCGCCGAGGTCGAGCCCCTGTCGGAGGACCGCATCCCCACGGGAATCGCTGAACTCGACCGCGTGCTGGGCGGCGGCCTGGTTCCGGGTTCGCTGGTGCTGCTGGGGGGCGAGCCGGGAATCGGCAAGAGCACCCTGGTGCTGCAGGCGCTGGCGCACATGGCATCCAGCCGGACCGCCCTGCTGGTGACCGGCGAGGAGTCTCCGGCACAGGTGAAGGTGCGGGCGGAGCGCCTGGGCCCCGCATGCGGGGCCATTCAGGTGCTGCCCGAGACCCATCTCGAGTCGGTCATCCGGGTGCTCGAGGCCACCCCTCCGGGCGCGTGCGCGATCGACTCGGTTCAGACGCTTGCATCCGACTCGGTGGACAGCGCGGCGGGCAGCCCGGCGCAGGTGAGGCAGGTCACGGCCGAGCTGGTGCGCGTGGCCAAGCAGCACGGCACGGCCATGATCATCGTGGGGCAGGTGACCAAGGACGGAGGCCTGGCGGGCCCCCGGCTGCTCGAGCACATGGTGGACGCCGTCATCTCGTTCGAGGGTGACGACGTGCGCGCGCAGCGGGTGCTGCGGGCCCTGAAGAACCGCTTCGGGTCCACCAACGAGACGGGAATCCTCGAGATGCGGCCCGAGGGGCTGGTGTCGGTGGAGGACCCCGCCGCGATCTACCTGGCCGAGGCCGGCGAGCGCGTGGGCTCGTGCCTGTTCCCGGCCATCGAGGGCAGTCGGGCGGTGATGGTGGAGGTGCAGGCGCTGGTGGGCCCCACCGACATCGTGCCGCCCAGACGCGTGGCAGGTGGCGTGGACCGCACGCGTCTCGCCCAGGTGCTCGCCGTGCTCTCGCGCCACGCGGGCGTGCGGGTGGGTGACCAGGACGTGTTCGTGAGCATCGCCGGCGGCGCCCGGGCGCTCGATCCGGCCGCCGACCTTGCCATCGCGCTCGCCGTGGCCTCTGCGGCCCGCGGCGAGCCGCTTCCGGGGCCCGTGGCCGCCATGGGCGAGATCGGCCTCACCGGGGCGCTGCGCCCCGTGGGCCATGCCGCCCGCCGCCTTCGCGCGGCGGCCGACCAGGCGGTGCGCCGGGCGGTCACCGGCCCCCTTGGCGACGCCGCAGGGGCCGATGTCGCGCCGGCGTCGGTTGAGCCGCATGCGGAGCTGCGCGATGCGGTTCGGGGGGCCTTCCGCCCCGACGGTTCGTGAGAATCGCGCGCGCGCGTGCAATCCTCGGGTGCTCACGCGGTGCCGGGGCGCAGGAAACCGACCGCCGAGGGTGGAATCCACGAAAACGGGGGAGGGGGTGATGACGACGTCCACGGAAGAGAAGCGACCGGCGAGCCCCATCGGCCTGCCCTATCCCGGGCCGCCGCCGCGCCCGCGCGAGCCCCGTGGAATGGTTGCCCTGGTCACCCAGGCGGTGTTCCTGCTGCTGGGGGCCCTCGGGGCATTCCAGATCGGGCGCACCATCAACTTCGGCCGTGCGCTGGGTGACCCCTGGCAGTACCTGGCGTACATCGGCGCCGTCGCCCTGGGGGCAATCATCGGCTGGACCGTGGGCGGAGTGGTGGCCCGCTGGCTGCCGTCGCGCATGCGCGCCATCGACCGCGCGGCCGACAAGAGGTCGGCCGGCGAGCTCATGGTCGGCGCCCTCGGCCTTGTGGTGGGCCTCGTGGCCGCCGCGCTGGCCGGCTTCGCCGTGGCCCGGCTGCCGGTTGTCGGCCCCTACCTGCTGCTGCCCGTGGTGCTGCTGGTGGCCTACGTGTTCGCGCGCATCGCCGCGCGCAAGCACGCCGACATCCTCCGCCTGGTGGGCGTGCGCTCGCGCAGCGCGTCGACCGTGGCGCCGCGGCTCATCGACAGCAGCGCCATCATCGACGGGCGCATCATCGATGTGATGAACGCGAAGTTCCTGCCCGGGCAGATCGTCATCCCGGCCTTCGTCGTGGACGAACTGCACCGGGTGGCCGACTCGGCTGACCCCGAGAAGCGGCAGCGGGGCCGCCGGGGCCTCGACCTGATCGAGGAGATCAAGTCGGCGGGGGACCAGCGGGTGCAGATCCGCACCGGCGACGTGCCGGGCGAGGGCGTCGACGCCAAGCTGGTCAACCTCGCGCGCGACATGCACGCCACCATCGTCACCACGGACTACGCCCTCAACAAGGTGGCGCGCATCCAGGGCATCGAGGTGCTCAACATCAATGAGCTGGCCAACGCCCTGAAGCCCGCGGTGCTGCCCGGTGAGACCCTGAACGTGCGCGTCATCCGCGAGGGCCGCGAGTACGACCAGGGGGTGGGGTACCTCGACGACGGCACGATGGTGGTCGTGGAGGGTGGCCGCGGCCTGGTGGGTTCAGACGCCGCGGATGTCGAGGTGACCTCGGCCATCCAGAACCCGTCGGGCAAGATGATCTTCGCCCGGCTCCCCGCCACCGGGCGGTGAGGACCGGCGCCGTCATCGTGGCCGCGGGGTCCGGCGATCGGCTGGGCGCCGGCGTGCCGAAGGCCTTCGTGCGCGCTGCGGGACTGCCGCTGGTCACGTGGTCGGTGCGCGCCTTCGAGGACGCCCGGGATGTGACGGCCATCGTCATCGTGTGCCCGCCCGGCCAGGAGCGCGAGATGTCGGCGGCGATCGGCACCCACGGCATGGTGCATGCGATCGTGCCGGGGGGCTCGAGCCGCCAGCGGTCGGTGGCGGCGGGTATCGCGGCCCTGCCCCACGATGTCGGGGCGATCCTCGTGCACGACGCCGCGCGACCCCTCATCACGCCCGGGCTCGTGGGGCGACTGGTCTCACGGCTGAGGCTGCACGATGCCATCATCGCCGCCGCACCGGTTGCCGACACCCTCAAGCGGGCCGACGCGCAGGGCAACGTGGACGCCACGGTCGACCGCGCCGGGCTCTGGGGTGCCCAGACCCCGCAGGTGTTCCGGGCCCATGTGATCCGCAGCGTGTTCGCGACCGCCGACGATGCCGAGCTCGACTCGGCCACCGACTGCGCGGGCATGGCCGAACGCCGCGGCATCGGCGTGGCCATGCTCGACCCCGGTGCCCCCAACATGAAGGTGACGACCCAGGCCGACCTCAGGCTGGTCGAGGTGCTGCTCGGGTCGGGGCGCATCGCGTAACGTCCCGCGCCGGTGCTCACCGACTACCACCTCCACCTGCAGCCCGACGGCCCCGAGGCCCGCGAGGCCGACTGCCACCGATGGGATGACGCCGGTGGCCCCCGGTCGATCGGCTGGATATCGCGCTACGTCGATGCCGCGCGCGCGCGGGCCGTGGACGAGATCGCCATCACCGAGCACGTGCATCGCTTTCGCGAGGTGCGTGACTGGCATCCGAACCCCTGGTGGCAGGCGGAGGCCACCGAGGACCTGGGCCACCATTGCGCCGCGCTGGCGCAGGCCCGCGACGCCGGCCTGCCGGTGCTCATCGGCATCGAGATGGACTGGATCCCGGGCCGGGTCGATGACATCCGGGCGCTGCTCGACTCACAGCCGTTCGACATCGTGCTGGGCTCGGTGCACTGGCTGGGCGACCTGGCGGTGGACCACCCCGACTACCCGTGCTGGGACGACCTGGGCGCCGACGAGACCTGGGGCAGGTACCTCGACGAACTGGCTGCGGCGGCGGGAAGCGGCCTCTTCGACGTGCTGGCGCACCCCGACCTGCCCAAGGTGTTCGGCACGCCCATGCCGGCATCGCTGGTGGGCAGGCGCGACGAGGTGATCGCGGCGATCGCCGACTCGGGCGTGGCCGTGGAGTGCTCATCCGCTGGGCTTCGCAAGCCGTGCCGCGAGCTCTACCCCGATGCGTCGTGGCTTGCCGCGTTCCGCGCCGCCGGTGTGCCCGTGACGCTCTCGAGCGATGCCCACCGGCCCGAGGACGTCGCGCGCGACTACCCCACGGCCGTCGCCGCGCTGCGCGGGGCCGGCTATGAGACCATCACCCGGTTCCGTTCGCGCGAACCCGAGCAGGTGGCGATCAGATGGGCATGAGGGTTGGACTCGGCGTCGATGCGCACCGTCTCGAGCCCGGCGTGCCCCTGGTGATCGGGCTGGTGCCGATCGAGCACCCCACCGGCCTGGCCGGGCACTCCGATGGCGACGTGGTGGCGCATGCCGTGTGCGACGCACTGCTGGCGGCCGCGGGTGGCCCCGACATCGGCGTGCTGTTCCCACCGGGCGCGCCTGAGTGGAAGGGCGTCACCGGGGCCGCGATGATCGCCCACGTGCTCGAGTGGATGCGCGGTGAGGGCGCGGACCCCGTGAACGTGCACGCGGTCATCATGTGCGAGAAGCCGCGCATCGGCCCGCACCGCGGCGCCATGCAGGAGGCCCTCACCCGCGCCGTCGGGGCCCCCGTGTCGGTGCATGCCACCACCACCGACCGCATGGGTTTCACGGGCCGCGAGGAGGGCATCGCCTGCCAGGCCGTTGCCCTGGTCGAGGTGGGCGCATGAGCATCAGGCTCCACTCGACCCTTACGGGGGCCGATGAGCAGGTGCAGCCCGGCCCCGATGGGGTCATCGGCATCTATGCGTGCGGGCCCACGGTGTACTCGCGCATCCACATCGGCAACGCCCGCCCGTTCGTGGTGTTCTCGGTGCTCAAGCGCTACCTCGAGCGCCGTGGCATGCGGGCGCGCCTGGTCATCAACGTCACAGACGTGAACGACAAGATCTACGACGCCGCGCGCGCCGAGGGAATCCCCTCCACCGAACTGGCCGAGCGCTGCACGCGGCAGTACATGGCTGACACCGACCTGCTGGGCCTCGGGCGCCCCGACGCCGAGCCCCTGGTCACCGGCTGCATGCCCGAGATCATCGCGCTCATCGACGACCTCGTGGAGCGTGGCCTGGCGTACGCCGCCGGGGGTGACGTGTACTTCAGGGTGCGCGCATTCCCAGACTACGGCTGCCTGTCGGGTCGCAGGCTCGACGACATGCCCGACACCGACCCGGGCGACCTGAAGGAGGACCCCCTCGACTTCGCCCTGTGGAAGGGCCTGAAGGATGGCGAGGACGCCTCGTGGGAATCCCCGTGGGGCCCCGGGCGCCCGGGCTGGCACATCGAGTGCTCCGCCATGGCCGAGCGCGAGCTGGGAATGGCGTTCTCGGTGCACGGCGGGGGAATCGACCTGGTGTTCCCGCATCACGAGAACGAGATCGCCCAGAGCGAGGGCGCCCACGGCGCACCCTTCGCGCGCATCTGGATGCACAACGAGATGCTCGAGCTCAGCGACAGCAAGATGAGCAAGAGCATCGGCAACATCGCCCTGCTGGCCGATGTCGTCGAGCGCTGGGGCGCCGATACGGTCATCGCCTACTTCATGCAGAGCCACTACCGGTCACGGCTGCCGTTCTCGGATGAGCGCCTGCACGACGCCGAGGCCGCCTGCCGGCGCATACGCAACGCCGTGCGCGCCCTCGACCGTGCCCTCGATGAGCCGGGTGACGCGAACGACGTGGCGCTGGCCACCGCCGTGATGGACGCCCGCATGCGGTTCTTCGATGCCATGGACGACGACTTCGGCACGCCGGGCGCCATGGCGGCCATCTTCGACCTGGTGCGGGCCATCAACCAGGCGCTCGAGCGCGGTCGCCCGCCCGAGGGGCAGTTGCAGGAAGTGCGACTGGAGCTCTCCGGCCTGCTCGACATGCTGGGCCTGGCGGGGCTGGCGTCTGCGGGAGGGGCCGACGAGGCGCCACCTGAGGTGCTCGACATGGTGCGCAGGCGCGAGGAGGCCCGCGTGGCCCGCGACTTCGCCGAGGCCGACGCCCTGCGCGACGCCATCGTCGCTGCGGGCTTCGAGCTGCGCGACGGGCCCGACGGCCCCGAAGTCGTGCCCGCCTGATGAGCACGAGGCGCCGGGGCCGCGGGGCACGCGGCGAGGACGACGACGGCCCCGTCCTGGTGTACGGGCGCAACCCCGTGCGCGAGCTCATCCGGGCCGGGCGGCGCCCCGTGCAGGAGGTCTGGGCCCTGGCCCAGGCGGCGGAGGATCCGGAACTGGCCGGCGTGACCGTGGTGGTCAAGCGGCGCGAGGACCTCGCGAATCTGGCGGGCACGGGCGACCACCAGGGGATGGTGGCCATCACCGAGGATTACCCGTACGCAGACCCTCAAGCGCTACTTGAGGGTGATGGCCCGATCATGGTGCTCGACGAGGTTCAGGACCCCCGCAACCTCGGCGCGGTCGCCCGCGTGGCCGACGCCGCGGGCTTCGCCGGCCTGGTCATCCCCACGCGCGGCAGCCCGGGCATCACCGCCGTGGCCTGCAAGGCATCGGCCGGCGCGGTGGAGCACCTGCCCATCGCGCGAATCGGGTCGATCGTGGCATTCGTCAACGACCTGGCCGGCTCGGGCCGGTGGGCGTGTGGCGCGGATTCCGATGAGGGCACCGATTACCGCGAAATCGAATGGGATCCGGCCGCGGTGATCGTGCTGGGGGCCGAGGGGGCGGGTCTCAGGCCCCGCGTGAAGCAGGTTTGCGACCAACTGGTGCGCATTCCCATGCGGGGCAGGGTGGGGTCCCTGAACCTCTCCACGGCCGCCGCCGTGCTGGCATTCCGCGCAACAGCGGGGGGCTGATTCAGGCCCAGAGGTTGACACCGCCTTGTGCGATCGGTATCAATCCCGCATCTCTTACCTTCAAGTAAAGATTCAGCCTGAATCTAAACCAGAGGTTGAGGGATGGGGTTGAACCCTCCGATACGCCACACGGGAGTGAACATGGGTGCTGCCGCCCGCAGGCTTACCGATCTGGACCAGCAGGGCTATGTCGACGTCGTCGACGAGGGCCTCGTCCGCCGCGCGCGGGCAGGGGACGGCCAGGCCATGGACCAGATCATCTCCCGCTACCGCGGCTTCGTGCGCCTGAAGGCCAGCGCGTACTTCCTGGCCGGCGGCGACTCGGAGGACCTCATCCAGGAGGGCCTGATCGGTCTGTTCAAGGCCGTTCGCGACTACCGCCCCGAGCGCGAGGCGTCGTTCCGGTCGTTCGCCGAGCTGTGCGTGACGCGCCAGATCATCACGGCGATCAAGACCGCCGCCCGCAACAAGCACACGCCGCTGAACACCTACGTGTCGTTCAGCAACACCCGCGCCGGCAGCGAGCAGGAGACCACGCTCGCCGACGTGCTCCCCGACGATCCGGTCACCGACCCCATCAACCAGGCCATCTCCACCGAGGAGCTCCAGAGCCTGGTCGACTGCCTCGGCAAGGTGCTGAGCCCGCTCGAGAGCCAGGTGCTGGCCATGTACCTCGAGGGTCGCTCGTACGAGGAAGTCGCCGAGCGCCTCGAGTGCAACCCCAAGAGCGTCGACAACGCCCTGCAGCGCGTGAAGCGCAAGGTCGAGACGCACCTGAAGGAGCGCGAGGTCCTCGACCTCCGCTAGAGGGTTTCACCAACCCTCCACCTGAGGGTAAGACTTTGACGTGATGCCGCCTCCACAGGCGGCATCACGCGTTTCGGGGTACGTTTCCGGGCGTCCGCGCCACCCGTTGAACCCGAGGATTCCATGAGCGCACCCATTCTGGTCGGCTATGACCGCAGCGACTCCGCAAAGCGGGCCCTCGATCGCGCGATCGAGCACTGCAACGAGAAGCACGCGCCGCTGCTGGTGCTGGCCATCCACGAGGCCGTGCTCGACCCCACCGGGCCGCGGGCATTCGGCACCATGGGCGACGGCAGCCCCATGCAGGGCCCGTTCCCCGAGATGCCCGACGTGCACGAGGCCCTTCAGGAGGCCCGCGACAAGGTGGAGGACGGCGCGGTGGCCAAGGCCGAGTACGCCTGGGCCATCGGCGAGCCGGCGGCCCTCATCGTGGAGACCGCCAAGGACTACAAGGTGCAGCTGGTCGTGGTGGGCCACACCCACCACGGGTTCCTGGGCAAGGTCTTCGGCGCGGACGTTTCCTCGGAGGTCGAGAAGCACGCCGGGTGCCCGGTCGAGATCATCGACTAGAACCCCTCCCGTGCGCGCCCCGGCGCGCACCCGCCGGAGTAGCTCAGATGGCCAGAGCACCTGTCTTGTAAACAGGGGGTCACGGGTTCGAATCCCGTCTCCGGCTTGCCCGCCCGGGCGCCGACCTACTTCAGGGCGACTGCCCAAGAGTCGCTGAGCGTGCACGGCGTACCGCCCCCGGGTGCCGATGCGGGCACGTCCGGCTGCTGCGCCACCCCGCCGTCCTTCGTCCAGTCGAACTCAGTGGGCAACGCCCCACCCGGCTCCTGGATGAACAACGACACCCCCGTGTCGGTGGTCACCACCGTGCAGGTGTAGCCGGGCGCGAAGAGCACGGAGGGGGCAGCGATGTTGGCGGGCGCACTGCCCACGCTCTCGGCCCACGCGGCGAGCAATCCTTCGGACGGGTCGTTGAATGCGACAACGGCCTCGGCAAGCGGCGAGGACGCCGTTGCCGTGGATGCCTC
>CAMCDF010000045.1 GCA_945873475.1 Bifidobacterium breve
GCAACCGCGCGCACCGTCACCACGTTGGTGCGCGTTGCCCCTGCCGGGAGGGCGCCGAGCGAGAAGCACAGGGTGCGCCCTGAGCGCGTTGCGCCACCGGTGCGCGTGACCACCAGGTTCTGCGGGAGCCTCAGGCAGGAGGTCACCGACGTGGCGGTGGCCGTGCCGGTGTTGGTGGTGCGAATGGCGAGGCGCATGGCCTGGCCACTGATGAGCCGGGTGCGGCTGGGGAGCACCGTGGGCGTGAGCGTCGTGGTGGTGGTCAACGCCGCCCGGGGCTGAGGGGCATCATCGCCTGATCATCGCCTGGTCCTCACGCGGATCGGGACGGTGCGCCTCATCACGGCCCCGGCTGCGTCGCGCGCCTCAACGGTCATGCTCCACGCGCCGGCCCTCATGCGCCTCGCGTTCGCCGGGGTGTGCAGGACGCGCACCCGGGAGTCGCCGGCCAGCGCACCGAGTCGGCCCGCGGGAATGCGGCGCACGACGCGGTCGCGTCCGCGCCCCGCGCCACGGGTGAACGTGATGGTGATCGCCGCGGGCCTGGCCAGCGTGTACGTGAGACGGCCACCAAGGCCCGGCACCAGCGTGCGGGGCCTGAGGGCGACACCCGCGAGAAGCGGGCGCTGGGCGGCGGCGGCCGCGCCCGGCTGCGGCAAGGCGGGAACGGTGGTCGGGGAGGCAATCCCGAACGGCCCCGCCGCGGCCCCGGTCGCGGCGCGGGCCTTCTTCTGCGGCGTGACCGCGTCGCTCAGAGGCGAAGGGGCTCCGGCGCCAAGCGTGTTGATGGCGACCACGCTCACCCGATGCGCGGTGCCGGCTGCAAGACCGCGGATCACGCACTCGGTGGCCCCCGTCGTCTCGCACTGGGCGCCTCCGGGCGTGGCTGTTGCGACGTAGCCGGTGACAGGGGTTCCGCCATCGGAAACGGGCGCGGACCATGCGGCGCGCGCGCCACCCTGCAGCGATTCCACCGAGGGGCGACCCGGTGCGCCGGGCACGGTCATGGCGGTAGTGACTGCCGACGCGGGCTCTGAGCTGGGGCCCGTGCCCGCCTCGTTGGTGGCGGTCACGGTCACCGCGTAGCGCGTGCCGCTCGCCAGGCCCTCGATAGTGCACCCCTTCTCGCCGGTGGTGGTGCACGTGGCACCGCCGGGTGACGCGGTGGCGGTGTAGCCGATGATCGGCCGGCCGCCATCTGATTCAGGAGCCGACCAGTTGACCTCGATGCGCGTGAATGATTCGCGCACCAGCGGAGAGCGCGGGGCGGAGGGCAGAAGCACTGGCGTGCTCCGCGTGATCGCCGCCGATGGCGGTCCGGTGCCAAGCTCGTTGGTCGCCGTCACGGTCACGGTGTACTCGACGCCGTTCTCGAGGCCGTCGATGTCGCATGCCAGGCGATCGAGCGAGGTGCAGGTGGCACCACCAGGCTGCGCCGTGGCGGTGTACCCGGTGATGCGGCTGAACCCATCGGACTCCGGACGCGACCACGCAATCCGGAGGCGACCCGGGTGCGCCTCGACGCCGACGATTGCCGGTGCGCCCGGACGGGCCCTTCCGCCCGGGAACGTCGGCGCTGAGGGTGGTGAGGAGTTGAGGTCCTCCCGTTGATTCCGATCATTGGTGTGGGTGCCCGCGACTGTCACGGTGTGCTTCACACCCGGATCCAGCCCGGTGATCGTGCAGGTGGTGGCTTCGAGGTTGAGCGCATTCCCCGTCGTGGCATCCACGGTGCACGAGCGCCCGCCGGGCGATGCCGTAGCCGTGTAGCTCCATCTCATTCTGTTCGCATTCCAGCCCTGGCGCCACCATCGTGCAAGCGGAGTGTTCCAACGCACCTTGAGGGCCGCCGTGGCCGGCGTGACCGTCGGGGCATCAAGCCCGAGCTCGTGGCGTCTCCCCATCGTGGGACCCGCAACGCCGCGAATATTCACCGCCCGGACCGTGAAAACCCGGCCGCGAAGGCCGTCTGGGGGTTGGAGGTTGACGTTGCGAATCGTGCACTCGGTGTCGCGGGTATCGCAACCTCCGAAAGCGCGCTCAAGGGGACGGTGAGCTTGCTGCCTCATTTCGCACTGATTCGTGAAGCAATATTCGATGTTGAACGCGTCGAACCCGCCCCGCGGAGATGAACCCACCTCGTAGCGTTGGATCGAGAACGAGCCCGACGTCGCGGGGGCACGCCAACGCACACGCACTGATCCATTTTGGGCATCGCATGGATTAACGCACTCCACGCTGAGGTCGCGAACGGCACCCGGGGGGCCCGGCCCGCCGGGCAGCCGCGAGCCGGTCGGCGCCGGACCGCCGGGTGACAGCCCCGGGACATACGCACCCACGGCATTGCTGGTGTAGAGCGGACCCACGACGAAATCGCCCGCCACGCCGTTGTTGGCGGTCCAGTTGGGTGCCTCGGAGCTGATGCCGAGCTCGCGGAATCCTGACCTCTCTTGAGACCTGATCGACAGCGGTGGACGGCTTTCTGAAGGTTCCCAGTACCTCGTCAGGGCGCTGATGCGCTCCTGCAGCCGTCCGCCGGCACACGGCATGTTGACGTTCCTGTCGGGTGGGCCAGCGCCAACCCGATTCCCTTCGGTCTGCCGGAAGGGGAACTGCCTGAGTCCCGGGGAGCAGAGCTTCCCGTTAGGCCGAGGGTTCCACGAAGGGGCCAGCGAGGCCGCGTGCTGGGAGTAGTTCACCGAGCCACTCGGCATGGGCTGCCAGCCCCAATTCGGGCAGTACATACCCATTGAGCGCGATGGCGCGTCGAGCCACGGGAGGCTGGAGGTCACCCTGAGAGGTGGCGCATTTCCCCCAGGCTGTGTGGCCACCTGTCCCTCGGGGTTCGCCGACACGCAGTTCCAACCATCCCGGTCAGATGCATTCGGGGTGAGGTCGATGACCGGACACTGCATGCCGACGGCGGTCACGAGTGGGGTGACGGGGGCGGCACCACCGCTTGCGGTGGTTTCCCGCGGAATCACCTGGCTCGTGCCGATCTCCCAGGGTCGGCAGCTGTCACTGCCGACTGAGACCTGGAGGTTGGGCAGCATCCCCATGGCGCGGCCATAAGCTACGACCAACTGATTGGGCCGGACTGCGTCACCCGGCTCGCAGAGTTCCCCACCGCCCAAAAACCAAATTCTGCCGCTGGCGCTACGGGTTTGTTGGTGCACGTGGCAAAGGGCGGCAGACCGAAGGAACGGCATGGTGCGGGTCATTTCGGCAGCCGGAGGCCGAGCCGCCGGCTGCCAGCCCGCCGCAGCGGGGGCGCCGGGAACAGGTGCCGGTGGCTCCACGAGCTGGGCCTGGGTGCACGCTACCCAGCCGGGGATGGCCCCCAGGCTCTGCCGAGGGAAGGGGTTTGAAGGGGCATCTGCGAAACCGCTACCGCTGGGCAGGTAAAAGGATGCACTGAACTGCCGAAATCCCCCGAAAGGCGGAACTTCTTCCTCGCCCTGGCTAAAGCGGTGGAGGACGGGGCGGAGGGTCCCTCCCCTGCAGTCCCCGGGAGCCCTGTAGGTGCCGATGCCATAGAGCGTGCCCGCATCTGCACCGTCCGGGCGCATCGCGAGAACCTGGTTAGGCGGGATGCGCGCGCCGAAATAGGTGCCGGTTCCATCAGCATCGACCTCCGCCAGGACATCCTGGAACATGGCGGAGGTGGCCTCGGTTGTGGCTGTATCCCGATCGGAGATACGGCGCTGCAGTGCGAATGCCGACGACGCGTTCGCCGAGAAGATGTTTTGCGCGAGCTCGCCGAGCCACCAGTCACCCGCCGCGTCGACCGTGCCCTGGGTCTGGCCGGCGGCCACGACCCCGACCCGCCTCGCAGTGGCGCGCTGGGCGTACTGCATCAGTCCCCCCGACGGCAGTCCCCCACGGGTGCAGACAGCGCCAGGATGGAGGGGCAGCACAGCGCTTGGCAGTGGACCGATGAGCGCCGGAAAGTTCGGGCATCCACTGTTGATTGCGAAGCGTCGCTCGAGGGCGTTCTCCAGTGCCTGCCGGGTGTCATCGGGCAGCGGCCTTCCCTGGGCTCGGAGACCGGCGGCCACGCGAGTGGCCGTGATGAGGACCTCAACCGCACGCTGCTCTGGCCCATAGTTGAGCGCCAGCGTCGTACCGGAAAGAAGGACCAATTCCCTCTCGATGCGGCCTAAATTCTCTTCTATGGTCGTAAGCTGGACTTGAAGGTTGGTGATGCCCTGCTCGATGCGGTTGAACTGCTCCAGGACTTCAGGAGGCAGTCGCACCGGCGGAGGCGTTTGGTTGGGGCACAGTGCGGCAATGCCGATCTCGCAGAACAGCAGCCTCCCGCCGTGCTCGGCCAGCGGTCCGAGCGCGCTCGACACCAGCGACCCAAGAATGTTCTCCTGCTTGGCGAGTGCCCCCCTCCTCAGCGGCAGGTCATCGGGCGGAAGCGGGGCCGCATAGGTGGGCAGCGCGGTTCCACGGGCGATGCGCTGCGCAGCCCAATCTGCGTAGGCATCGATGCCGCCACGGCCCTTGGCCGCCCGTGCGAAGGCCTCACCGGAAAACGCCACGCGCGAATACCGGCCGGCCTCATCGAGGGGGATGCCCGGGGCCACGCGCAGGCGCCGGGCGACGGTCTTCTCGGAGTTCGCGAGGGTGGCGCCAGGACGAATATCGAGGTAGGCGGCCTGGATCGTGGTTGCCGGGTTGACGTTCACCTCGATCGCCGCATCGGCAGCAGCCCGCTGCACGGTGGCGGCCAGGGCGTCGTCGGTGCGCGACAGCTTCCCGACAGATCCCGAGGTGCCGCCGGTGGCGGTGATGGTGATGCGGCGCTTCGACTGCATCGGCCGCATGCGGAGAACCGCGTAGCCCAGTGAGCCGGTGGTGGTGGTCTTCGACACCACGCGGCCCGTGAGGTCGTCACGAGCCACGACGGTGGCACCCGACACAGGGTCGTTCGCGCCAAGCGTGACGTTCACCACGACATCGGACGCCGGGATGGACCCGCCACTGGGCGCATCCGGGGGGATCGGCGCCGCGAACGACGGCGCCACCGCGAACGGCAGGGCGGCGGAGGCCACGGCGAGTGCGGCGAGGAGGCCAACGCGGGGGCGGGGCGGCATTCGGACTTCCGATCAGAGGGGTAGGAGGTCGGAAATTACTGGGTGCGGCGCGTCCACGCCCTTCGAGGTGCGGCGCTCTATCGCCTCACCCCCGTGGTCGCCTGCCTCAACGATGCCAGCGGCTCCGCGCCGGCCTTCGAGCCGGCGATCACCGAGGCGCGCACCCGGGGGAGCCGACACCGCGGCCAGTCGAATGGCCATGGTGTCCAGCCCCCAGAACGCGGAAGGCCCCGACTCAGCGGGGCCTTCCGGTCATTCCTGGAGCGGTGCCTCACCTCAGCTGCAGCCGGAGGTGCTCCCGCAGTTCATGCACTTGTAGCAAGAGCCCGATCGCACCATGGTCCAGCCGCAGGAGCCGCAAATCGCGCCGTCCTGGTCGAGCTGCACCGACAGGCCCGCGCTCTGGGCGAGGCCGATGTCCATTGAGGTCTGCTCCTTGGGAGCGGCCGGCGCGGTCTCGGTGACCACGGCGCCCTGGGCGCTGCCCTCGATTGCCACCGGCTGCTGGCCGTCGGGCACCTGGCCCTCGAGCTCGGCACGCATCTGGTCGGTGATGATTCCGACCGAGCGCTTCTCGTCCTCGGTGAGGAACTTGGCCGAGAGCCAGCGCACCAGGTAGTCGACGATCGACTTGGCGCTGGGAATCTCCGGGTTGCCGGTGAAGCCCGACGGGTCGAACCGCATGTGGCTGAGCTTGTTGGCCAGCGTGCTGAGCGGCACCCCGTGCTGCAGGGCCAGGCTCATGCAGATGGCCAGCGAGTCCATGAGGCCACTGACGGTGGATCCCTGCTTGGCCATCTTCATGAAGACCTCACCCGGGCTGCCGTCCTCGTACATGCCCACGGTGATGTAGCCGTCGTGGTCGAGGATGCGGAAGTGGTGCGTGATGGCCTGGCGCTCGTCGGGCAGGCGGCGGCGGTTCACCTTGGCCGGCGCGGCGGCGGCGTCGTTGGCGGCCTTCATGTCGGCCGGCGACTCCTTGCCGGTGGACAGCGGCTGCGTGCGCTTCGAGCCGTCGCGGTAGATGGCGAGCGCCTTGACGCCCTCCTTCCACGCCAGCACGTAGGCGGCCGCGATGTCCTCGGGCGTCGCGTCGTTCGGCATGTTGACGGTCTTGCTGATGGCGCCCGAGATGAAGGGCTGCACTGCGCCCATCATCTTGATGTGGCCGCGGTAGTGGATGCTGCGCTCGCCGTTGGCCGGGGTGAAGGCGCAGTCGAACACCGCCAGGTGCTCATCCTTCAGGCCGGGCGCGCCCTCGATGGTCTCGTTCTCGTCGATGAAGGCCACGATCTGCTTGATGGCCTCCTCGTGGTAGCCCAGCTTCTCGAGGGCCTCGGGCACGGTGTTGTTGACCATCTTGATGACGCCGCCGCCCACCAGGCGCTTGTACTTGACCAGCGCGATGTCGGGCTCCACTCCCGTGGTGTCGCAGTCCATCATGAAGCCGATGGTGCCCGTGGGAGCCAGCACCGATGCCTGCGAGTTGCGGTAGCCGAAGATCTCACCGCGGTCCACGGCGATGTCCCACTCCTCGCGGGCGGAGTTCAGCAGTGCCTCGTCGCGCACACGGCCGTCGGGGATGTCCTGAGCCGCGCGGCGGTGGCTGCGGATGACGCCGTTCATGGCCTTCGCGTTGGGCTCGTAGCCCTCGAAGGCCCCCATGCGCTCGGCAAGGCGGGTGCTCATGGCGTAGGCGCGGCCGGTCATCAGCGCGGTGATGGCGGCGGCGTACTCGCGGCCGTCCTCGCTGTCGTACGGCAGGCCGTGGCTCATCAGCAGCGCGCCGAGGTTGGCGTAGCCCAGGCCCAGCTGGCGGTACTTGCGGGCGTTGATGCCGATCTGCTCGGTGGGGTACCCCGACCGGGCCACGATGATGTCCATCGCGGTGATCACCACGTCGACGGCCTGCTGGAAGTCGCCCACCTGGAAGGCGCCGTTGTCGTCGACGAACTTCATGAGGTTGAACGAGGCCAGGTTGCACGCGGAGTCGTCGAGGTGCATGTACTCCGAGCACGGGTTCGAGCCGTTGATGCGGCCCGACACCGGGCACGTGTGCCAGCGGTTGATGGTGCTGTCGAACTGCATGCCGGGGTCACCGCACACCCATGCGGCCTCGGCGATCTCCTTCATGAGCTCGCGGGCCTTCATGGTCTCGACGACCTCACCGGTGGTGACGGCCGTGGTGTGCCAGTCGCCGCCGGCCTCGTAGGCGTACATGAACTCGTCGGTCATGCGCACCGAGTTGTTGGCGTTCTGGAACTGGATGCTGTTCCAGGCCTCGCCGTTCAGGCCCATGTCGTAGCCCATCTCACCGAGGGCCCAGGCCTTCTTCTCCTCCGTGGCCTTGCAGTTCACGAAGTCGCGGATGTCCGGGTGGTCGACGTTGAGGATGACCATCTTGGCCGCGCGGCGGGTGGTGCCACCGCTCTTGATTGCGCCGGCGCAGCTGTCTGCACCGCGCATGAACGACACCGGGCCCGAGGCCTCGCCGCCGCCCGAGAGGCGCTCCTTCGACGAGCGGATGGCCGACAGGTTGATGCCGCTGCCGGAACCGCCCTTGAAGATGATGCCCTCCTTGCCGATCCACGACAGGATGGAATCCATGGTGTCGTCGACCGAGAGGATGAAGCAGGCCGAGCACTGCGGGTTCTCGCGCATGCCGACGTTGAACCACACGGGCGAGTTGAAGGCGGCCATCTGGTTGACGAGCAGGTGCGTGAGCTCGTACTCGAAGACCTCGGCCTCGTCCTTGGAGTTGAAGTAGCCCTCTTCCAGGCCCCAGGCCTTGATGGTGAGCACCACGCGGTCGATGAGCTGCTTCACCGAGTACTCGCGCTCAGGTGAACCCATGGCGCCGCGGAAGTACTTCGACGCGACGACGTTGGTGGCCAGCTGCGACCAGTCGGCGGGCACCTCGATGTTGTCCTGCTCGAACACGCTGGTGCCATCACCGGATGAGATGCCGGCGGTGCGGCGCTCCCACTCGAGGAGGTCGTAGGGGTGCTTGCCCTTCTTGGTGAAGTGACGGTGCAGCCCCAGGGCCTTCCCGCGCTTGGCCTTGGTCTTGTCGCTCGGCGCGGTGCCGACCACCTCAGTCGCCATCAGTTGCCTCCTCGGCATTCGTGTTGTCAGTCGTGTCGTCCTCGACCCCGAGCCCGCCGGCCAGCGCCCTGAGGCGTCGGCGCGGGGGGCGCTCGGTTGGAGCGGGCTCGGTAAGGAGCTCGAACATGTGGTCATCAAGCGGGCGCTGGCCACGCGGAAGCGGGGGTTCCCGCTCCAGGCGGTGCAGCTCGTCGGCGAACTCGTCGGTGTCCTCGAACTGGCGGTACACAGATGCGAACCGCACGTAGGCCACCGTGTCGACGTCCTTCAGCCGCCTCAGGGCGAGCTCGCCGATGGCGTTGCTCGTGACCTCCTGCTTGAGGCGGTTCCTCAGGCTCACCTCGATGTCGCGCACGGCGGCCTCGATGTGGGCGGTGGGCACGGGGCGCTTGTGGCACGCCCGCTGAAGGCCCGAGAGGAGCTTTTCGCGGTCAAAGGGCTCACGGTCACCGTTGCTCTTGATCACGATGAGCGGCATCTCCTCCACGCGTTCATACGTGGTGAAGCGCCTGCCACATGTCTGGCACTCCCTGCGCCTGCGAATGGCGTCCTTGGTGTCGGGTACGCGTGATTCCATTACGCGATGCTCAGAACCGTCGCAGTAAGGGCAGATCATGCGCGAGACACTAGGTGTGGGGTGGCCGACATGAGGCGGCACACTACATCCGGTGTTTGCCCTGACGCAAGACCCTATTTCGCGCCATATGTTGCAAACTCGCAGCAAAGAGCGTGAAAATGCCCGCCCCGCTGGGGAATCGGGCAATTCTGTAACTGCGACCGCGGGCTACGAGAGAAAGCGCACCCGGGTGATGGGCCAGTAGATCAATTCGGCCTGGCCGATCACGTTCGACTGCGGCGTGAACTCCGCGCCGCGCTCCAGCCACACGTGGGCGTCGCACGAGCCCGGCCGGTTGTCGCCCAGCACCAGCACCTGGTCGGGCGGCACCGTGGGGAACGAGGCCTCGTAGTCGGGCGTGATGGAGGAATCCACCACGAAGGGCGTGGGCTTTGCCTCGCCGGCCTTCTTCACGTAGGTCACGTACGTGGTGTCGCCCTCGCCCAGCTTCTGCTCGGCCACGCCGTCGGGCCCGAACGAGTTGGGCTCGGCAACACGGCGAACGGCCAGGTCGCCACCGGGCCTGAGTGCGGGATCGGGGTTGGACTGCGAGACGGTCACCTTCTTCACCGTGACGGTGTCGCCGGGAAGGCCGATGACCCGCTTGACGAAGGGCACGTCACCCGGCTCGCTGCACGCGGCGCGCGCGCCCCTGGTGGGGTCGAACACCACCACGTCGCCACGCGAGATGCCACGCAGCTTGTAGATGACCCTGTTCGCGATGACCCGGTCGGGCGCGCGGTCGCCCGTGGAGTTCGCGCCCTGAATCGCGGGGTACATCGAGTTGGTGGGAATCTCGTAGGGCTTGGCGATTGACGCCTGAATCACGAACGCCAGCGTGATGGCCACCGCCACCGGCAGCACCAGGTCCTTGATGACTTTTCTCACGGGGTGTCCGTGCCGCCATCGTCGTCGCCATCGCCCCCGGCGCCCAACCCGCCGCGGCGCGACACGACCAGGTACACCACGGCGATCATGATGGCCAGGGCGGCGGCGACGATGATGGCGATCACCACCGCCGGAAGGCCGCCGCCATCCGACGCGGCCGCTTCGTCCGCGGGGTCAGCGGGAGCCACCGACTCACCGTCGGTGGACGTGCCGTCGGGAACATCACTCGACGACCCCGACGCCGAGGTGCCGCCGCACGCGCCGCCCGGGCGGCGGATGTTGGTGAGCTCGGCCTGGCGGATTACGTCAACGGCCGCGCCGTACTGCTGCTGGTCGGGCCGGATGCGCCTGAGGGCATCCTCGTACTCGGCCAGCGTGTAGCAGCCGTCGATGCGCCCGTTGTCCTCGTAGTCGGCCAGTACCTGCTGGCCCGCGCCGAACGCGGGCATGCTGGCGGCCCCCATCACGAGCGCGATGAGGAACGTCACGGCTACGCTGCGGCGGATGAAGGCGGGGATCAACCGGGCGAGCGTAGCCGAGCGCGGGAGCATGCGCTGACCGGGGCGGTTGCACGCGCACGTGGCCCGATCATCGCGGGTGCCGTGCTGCTGGCGGCCTGGACGGTGCTCACGGTGCTGAGCGGCGGCATCGACCTGGGCGATGGCCTGGCCACCCGCGGCGCCACCGCCGCCATGCTGGCCACGCTGGTGGCGGCCCCGTTCGCGGCATGGGCGCTCATGAGATCGCGCGACCGGGCCGCCCCCAGGTCGGGGCCGGCGCTGCTGGCCATCGGTGGCGTGGCGGGGCTCGCGGTGTGGGCCGGCGTCTCGATCCTGTGGGCCCCGGCCGGCGACCTGGCGTGGACCGAGGCCAACCGCATCGCGCTGGCCGCGCTGGCGCTGGTGATCGGCATCGGAATCGCGTCGATGGTGCCGCAGGCGCCCGAGCGCTTCGCCGTGGGGCTTTCCATCGCGGCCGCGCCGGTGGTGCTGTGGGCCCTGCTGGCCCGCTGCATGCCCACCGTGTTCGGCAGCGACTTCGAGCCATCGCGGCTGCAGGCCCCCGTGGGGTACTGGAACGCCCTGGCCCTGGTGGCGGTGGTGGCAATCCCGGGCCTGCTGTGGTGGGCGGCGCGCCGCGGGGGCGACCATCGCGACCTCATGGGCGCCGCCGCGGCCATCACCGTGGCAGTCACCACGCTGGTGCTCACCTACTCGCGCGGCGGCCTGCTGTCGCTGGTGCTGGTGTGCCTGATCGTGGTGGGCATCATGCCCGGCCGCATGCGGCAGCTGTCGGCGCTGGCGGGCGGGCTGATCGGGGCGATCCTTCCCGCCTGGTACGGGCTGACCACCGACGCCCTCACCGACGACGCCCTGATCGCGGCCGACCGCAGCGACGCCGGGCTGGGCCTGCTGTGGCGCCTGCTCGTGGGCCTGGCCATCGCAGCGGCGGTGGCCTGGGCAATCCAGCGCGTGCTGGGCGGTGGGCGCCTCACCCGCAGGCGGGCCGGCGTGGCCGCGCTGGTGGTGGTGCTGCTGGGCGTCACCGTTGCGGGCGCGTATGCGCTGGCCAAGCCCCGCGACGTGGGCGCGTGGATATCGGCGCGCACGGCCGAGGTAACGGGAACCTCAGGCGGGCTGGCCAACACGCCGGGCCGCCTGGGCAGCCTCGACACCAACCAGCGGCTGCAGTGGTGGAGCGAGGCCGCCAGGTCGGCCGGCGACAACCTGCTGGTGGGAGAGGGCGCGGGGTCGTTCCCGCTGGTGCACCTGAGGGAGCGCACCACCGGCGAGGATCGCCTGAACGTTCGCCAGCCGCACAACCTGGTGCTGGAGATCGCCTCGGGTCTGGGCCTGGTGGGGCTGGCGCTGCTGGGCTGCCTGGTGGCGGGCGTGGCGTGGGCGGGCGCCCGGGCGTGGCAGCGCAGGGGACCCCCCACCATCGCGCTGCCCCTGGCGGTGTTCGCGGCGTTCCTGCTGCAGTCGCAACTCGACTGGACATGGACGGTTCCTGCCCTCACCACCGTGGCCATGGCCGCTGCCGGGGTGATGATTGCCGCGGCGGCGCCGGGGCCCGCACCGCCCGGGCGCTCGGTGCCACGGCCCGTGGTGGCCGGCGCGTGGGCGCTTGCGCCCATCATCATGCTGAGCGCGCTCATCCCCTGGTGGAGCCAGGAGAAGGTCGCGCAGGGCAACCAGGCCATCTCGGCCGGGCAGCCCGCGGTGGCCGAGGAGCGGGCGCAGGAGGCGTCTGATCTCAACCCGCTGGCAATACAGCCCTGGCTGCTGCGTGCCCGCGCCGCGGCGCTGCTGGACGACCCGGCGGGCATGCGCGCCGCAGCGCGACGGGCCACCCAGGTGCAACCTGGCAATCCGGCCGGGTGGGCGCTGCTGGCGGTGGCCTACGGTGATACCCCGGAGGGCCTGGCAGCGTGGCGGCAGGTTCTGGTGCTGAGCCCCAACGATGCCCGCGCCCGACTGGCACTGGAGGCCATCGAGTGAGCGATTCCCGCACGCAGCCCATATTCGACACCGCAGCCGCGGCGTACGACGACCACCTGGTGCCCGCCTTCTTCGACGAGTGGGCCGCCGAGGTGACGCGGCGGCTGGGGCCCGCGGGCGACGTGGTGGTGGATGTCGGGTGCGGGTCGGGCGTGCTGGCTCCGCACCTGCTGGTCGCCGGGTGGCAGCGGGTGCTGGGCGTTGATCCCTCCGGCGGCATGCTGGCCCGGGCCGCCACCCACACACCCGGGGCCGCGTGGGTGCAGGGCGACGCCGCCGCGCTTCCGGTGGACGATGCCCAGGCCGACGCCGTGGCATCGAGCTTCGCCCTCATGTTCATCCCCGACCCAGTGGGCGCCCTGCGCGAGATGGCCCGCATCGCACGGCCCGGGGGGCACATCGTGGTGTCCACGTGGGGGGCGCTGCACGACACGCCCGGGTTCGGGGCCATCTGCGACGCGCTGGTGCATGTGGGTGGTGACGACGCCGCCCACCTGCTGCGCCGGGCGTTCTCGATGGGCGATGCCTCTGCTCTTTCTGACCTGGCCGACGCCGCTGACCTGCCCGACCGCCGGGTGGCCACGCACCGCGTGACCGCGCGCTTCCCGGGCGTGCAGGCGCTGGCCGCCGCGTATGCCACGGCGCTGGGGCTTGGCGATGAGACCCGCGCCGGCGAGTTGGAGCAGGCACTCCGGCCGCGCCTTGAGCGCTGGACCGACCCCGGCACCGACGAGATCAGCTTTCCGCTGACCGGCCTGATGATCGAGGGCTCGGGACGGGGATGCGCCTGATGGCCACCATCGTGCTGCTGCATCCCTTCCCCGTGGATTCCCGTTTCTGGGATGACGTCATTCCGCCGCTCGAGGCCGCGGGCCACTCGGTGATGGCCCCCGACCTTCCGGGGTTCGGCAGCCGGGCGGCAGAGCCCGGGTGGTCCATGCGCGGCGAGGCCGACCGGCTTGCGGGTCAGGTGCCCGAGGGCGCCATGGTGGTGGGCCTCTCGATGGGCGGGTACCTGGCGCTGGCGCTTACGGCCGCGCACCCCGACCGCGTGGGCCGCCTGGTGCTGGCCGACACCCGCGCCGAGGCCGAGGTGCCCGAGGGCCTGGACGCCCGCCGGGCCACGGCCGAGGGCATGCGTGCCAACGGCACCGCCGACTTCGTGGCCGCGTTCGTTCCCCGCGCCATGTGGCCCGGTGC
>CAMCDF010000046.1 GCA_945873475.1 Bifidobacterium breve
CCCGGCCGGCCGCGTACTCCACGAGGTCAGACGGATCATGCGCCCCGTCAGAGCGGTTCGTGTGGGCGTGCAGGTCGTGGGCCATCGGATTCCGACGGTACCATCGCCCCCACGATGGGACGCATTCGACGGGATGACCCCGGCAACACACAGGCCGTGTACTCGACCGAGTCGGGTCGTATCGATGCCGCGCCCGCCGCCCCAGCGCCGTCCGCCGGCAGCGCGGATGGCATCGTGCGCGTGTCACGCACCTCGGCCGGGCGCAAGGGGAAGACCGTCACGCTGGTCACCGGCATACCCCCCGCCGAACTCGGCGACGTCGCGAAGGAGCTCAAGCGGTTCTGCGGCTCGGGCGGCTCGGTGAAGGACGGCGTGGTGGAGGTTCAGGGGGACCACCGCGACAAGGTGGCGGCCCACCTCGGGCAGCGGTTCCGGGTGAAGATCGCCGGCGGTTGAGGCCGGGGCCTAGGCCCGCTCCACCGCCAGGCGGTGCCCGGTGGCCCGCTTGAACACCGGTGCCTCCTGCCGGGCCGACCACATGGCCACGTCGATGTCACCGTGGGCGCGCAACCAGAGGGTCACCAGGTCGCCCTCCCGCGCGCAGTCGATGCCGGTGATCGCCCGGGCCCGCCCGACCTCCAGCTGCTCGGCGATGCGCAGGCACGCGGCCAGCCTGAGAATGCGCGCCTCGTCACGGGGCTTCAGCAGCGCGCCCAGCGCCCCGGGTGGCTGCATCGACTTGCGGTGGGCGCGAACGAGCTGGGCGATGATCACCAGCTCGCGGTGCCGGAACCCGGGCAGGCCCGCGTTCAGTACGAGGTAGTGCCCGTGCTTGTGGTGGTCGTTGTAGTCCACCAGGGTGCCGACATCGTGCAGCAGGGCCGCCGCATGCAGCCACTCCCGCTCGCGCGGATCGCCGTCGTGCACCCCCAGCCGCGCCAGGCCGTCGAACATCTCGAGCGCGAGACGCGACACCTGCTCGCAGTGCGGGCGGTCGTACCCGAACACCTCGGCGAGGTCGCGCACGCTGGTCTCCCGGACGTCGGGCACGAGGGGGGGATCCGCGGGCTCGAGGAATGCCTCCCAGAACACGCCCCAGCGCAGTCCCTCGGCGCACACCTCAACGCGATCGACCGCCGTGGCCTGCAGAAGCGCATCCATCACCACCGCGCCGGCCAGCATGATGTCCGCCCGGTCGGCCTTGAGGCCGGGAATGCGCCGGCGCTCACGGCGGGGCAGGGCGGTCATGCGCTCGATGAGGTCGCGCAGGGCGTCCCGCGACAGCAGGAACCCGTGTACCTCGCCAAGGGGGTATGCGGCCGCCTTCTGGGCCATCGTGGCGAGAGTGCGCACGGCGCCACCCATGGCCACCAGCCGGGGGGCATCGGAGATCCACGGGTCGAGGCGCAGTACGTCAAGGGCATGGTGGCGCAGGGCGCGCACATCATCGGGCGTCTGCAGATCGCCGGCCATGAAGGCGTCGGTCATCCGCACGGCGCCGAGTGGCTGGCTCATCGCGTGTGTGAGCAGCCTGTCCTCCACCCGGCCCACCTGGATGCTGCCGCCTCCGAGCTCAGCGATGAGGCCATCGGTGAGCGTGGTGCCGTTTATCGCCCCCAGGTACCCGTAGCGGGCCTCCTCGTGGCCCGACACCACCCGGGCCGGCAGGCCGGCATCGATGATCGCCTGCAGCACCTCATCGCCGTTCGGGGCGTCGCGGATGGCGCTGGTGGCAACGGCCCGCACCTCGTCGATGTCCGAACCGTCGCAGAACCCGGCGAACAGCCTGGCCACCCGCGTGGCGCGCTCAACGGCCGCCGGGGCGATCGGCGCGCCCGGGGCGGTGCCCTCGGTGAGGCGCACGACTTCGCGCACCTCGTCGACCAGGCGGAACGGGCCTCCGGGGCGGTATTCGAACACGACGAGCCGGAACGTGTTCGACCCCAGGTCCACCACGGCGAGGCGACGGCCGCCCGCTGTGCCTCCGACCTCGCGCGATACCCTAGAGCCCATGTCGACCGGACCTCTCGAGCCACCCTCCGTCGGCGAATCGGGGGACGCCCTGGCGCCCATCGCGCCAAGCCCCCTCGCGTGGCCGGAGCACTTCGACACGGCCGCAGACGTGCAGGACGCCTGGGACCAGGCCCTGGCCACGCGCCCTGCTGCCGATCGGCGCACGCTGGTGAGGGCCGAGGCATTCGGCCGTGAGCGGCACGAGGGTCAGGCCAGGCGCGGCAGCGACACCCCGTACTGGGTGCACCCCGTGCGGGTCGCCATGGGGCTCATGCAGTGGGGCGTCACCGATCGCGACGCCCTCGTCGCGGCCCTGCTCCACGACGTGGTGGAGGACACCGTCACCACTCCCGAGGAGATCCGCAGCGCGTTCGGCGCACGGGCAGAGAACCTCGTGGTTTGGCTTACGGCCCCGGACGGCCGGCTGGCCGGCGATGCGGTGCGCGGGTACTACCGTCGTCTGCTCGAGCAGGGCCCCCCGGATGCGCACCTCCTCAAGATCGCAGATCGCTCGGACAACCTCCGCAGCATCCAGGCCCTGGTGATGCGAACGGGCGATCAGCATCGCCGCTGGGCGGGCGCGTACCTCAACCGCACGCAGTGGCAGGTGCTCCCCCTCGTGGCCGATGCGCCGTCGCGGGCGAGGGTGGCCCTCGTCACCGCCATGGCCGATCTGGCGCCCCTCGTCGAACCCGGCGGCTTCACCGAGTCATAACGCCATCTCCACGCGGGCGTCGCACCACCGCGACTTGGATTCACCGCAGATGAGGTGGGTTCACACACCGTTCGAGGAGGAGACAATGGGCACCGTCATCGACATGAGGAGCAGGGAGGTGGTCGACATCGATCGCGTCGCCGCTCTCCTCGACCGGCTGGAGTGGAGGCTCGACGAGCCGTGCTCCGTGCCGGGTTGCTCCCACGATGGGGAGTGCTGCGGCGGCGTCGGGGAGCACGAGCTCCCGACAGCCGCCTAGATCCTCCCCGCGGTTCGGGGGGCGCTTCGCACCGGGGCAGGGCTCCGCTCCAGGTGCAGGCGCCCCCCGTTGCATTTCCGGGGTCAGGTGCCGGGCAGGACGATCTCGGCAAGGTAGGGCGCTTTCGCCAATGGGGCGATGCCCAGCCGGCCCGCCGCGAGCTCGATGATGGCGTCGCCCGCCACCTCGCGGCGCCAGCCGCGCCCGAGCGGCAGGGCGGAAGGGTCACGGTCCATCAGCACGCCGGCCAGGAACGTGTCGATGTCGTCGCGTGTGGCCACCAGGCCTGCCGCCAGGTCGACGGCAGCGGCTCGTGCGCCCACGAGTATCTGGGCGAGCGGCGTGAGGGTCTCGAGTCGCGCCTGGACGGCTGCAGGCGGGGGAGGGCCCAGTGCGATCGGGGGATCGTCCCTGGCCTCGTCCATAGCGCGTATGAGGCCTTCGGCCTCCTTCTCGCGCATGGCCGAGGGCACGCCGCGCTCTGACAGCAGGGCCGTGGCGCCCGCAGGCCGCCTGCGGGCGACCTCGATGAGTGTGCGGTCGGGAATCAGCCACCCCACCGGGCGGTCGCGGCGGCGTGCCTCGGACTCCCGCCAGGCGGCAGCGCGGCGCAGCACCGCCCGCTCGGCCGGCTGCAGGCGGCCCTGGCCCTTGACCTTGCGCCAGGCCTCGAAGGGGTCGGGTGCCACGCGGGCGCCCGCCCCGTAGCGGCGCTCGTGCTCCTCCAGCACCCAATCCCGCCGTCCGCGCTCGTCTGCCCGCCTCATGAGCTCGTCGACCAGCGCGAAGAGGTGCTCCACGTCGGCCGCCGCGTAGTCCAGCTGCGCGCGGGTGAGCGGCCGGCGCGACCAGTCGGAGTAGCCCTCGGTCTTGGCGACCCGCACGTCGAGAACGCGCTGCAGCAGCGCGCCCAGGCTCTGTCCCGAGCCCAGCCCCACGAACCCGGCGATCAGCTGTGAGTCGAGCAGGTTCGAGGGGCGCACATCGAAGGCCAGGGCGAACAGGGTCAGGTCGGCGCTGGGCGCATGCATGACCACCTCGATGGAGGGGTCTGCCAGCAGGGCGGCGATGTCGTCGAGCGGCCCGCCCTCGATCGGGTCGATGAGGGCGATCTCATCGGACGTCGCAACCTGCGCGAGGCAGGGGATCGGCGCATACGTGCGCTCCCACAGGAACTCCACGTCGAGGGCCATGCGGCCCTCCTCGCGGATGCGCTCCGCAAGGGCGGAGACCTGTTCCGGTGTGTTCAGCATGCTGGCGTGCTCGCTCACGACGCCTAACATTAGGCGGCATGCAGGTATCGGGGCTGACTAAGGCGTTCGGACCGCGCACGCTGTTCTCGAACGTGTCCTTCAGGCTCGGTCCCGGTGACCGCCTGGCGGTGGCGGGAAGGAACGGCGCGGGCAAGACGACGCTGCTGAGGATCCTCGCCGGGCTCGAGGACGCGGACGCGGGATCGGTGTCGATCCCGCGCGGCGAGCGCGTGGCCCTGCACGACCAGCGCCCCGACGCCCGGTCGGCCGGGACCGTGCGCGAATACGTGGAGCAGGGGCTGGCGCATGCCCGCGACGCCGAGGAGCGCATGGCAGACCTGGAGGCGCGCATGGCATCCGGCGACCATGGACCCGAGACCATGGCCGCCTATGACCGCGCCCAGGGCGATCTGGAGGCCGCGGGTGGCTACCACTGGCGCGCGTGGGTCGAACGGGTCACCCGCGGGCTGGGGTTGACCGAGGACCACCTGGATCGCCCTCTGGGCAGCCTCTCGGGCGGCGAGCTCACGCGTGCGTCGCTCGCTCGCGCGCTGGCCGGCCGACCCCAGGTGCTGCTGCTGGATGAGCCCACGAACCATCTCGACATGCAGGCCATGGAGTGGCTGGAGGGCATCGTGCGCGATCTCGACGCCGCCGTGGTGATCGTGTCGCATGACCGCTGGTTCCTCGAGTCGACGGCCACCGCGGTGCTCGACATCACCAACGGGCGTGCCAAGTACTGGCCCATGGGTTACTCGGCATTCCGGCGGGCACGCGCCGAGGACGAGGCCCAGCAGGCGGCGATGGCCGAGAAGCGGCGTGAGGAGATGGAGCGCCTCGAGCGCTTCGTCACCCGGTGGAGGGCCGGAACGCGCGCGCGCCAGGCCAAGTCGCGCGCACGCCAGCTGGAGCGGCTCGACCCCGTGGAGGCCCCCTCGCGCGAGCGGTCGTTGTCGTTCGGGTTCCCCAAGACCGAGCGCCCCGGGCGCGTGGTGCTCGAGGCCGACGGCCTGCGCGTGGACATCGCTGACCGCGTGCTGGTGGACGGCGCCGGGTTCACGATCGAGCGCGGGCAGAGGGTGGCCGTGGTGGGCCCGAACGGGGCGGGCAAGACCACGACCGTCGAGACACTGCTGGGGAAGAGGGAATCAGGCGCCGGCAGGGTGAGCATGGGGCACAAGGTGCTGCCGTCGTACTTCAGCCAGCACGCCCGCGAGTTCGACGAGCGGCGCACGCTCGCCGAGACGGTGAAGGCGGGTACGGCCCTCACCGAGACCGAGGCACGCACCCTCCTGGGCCGGTTCCTCTTCACCGGAGAGCTCGCCGATCGCACGGTGGAGGGGCTCTCGGGGGGAGAGCGCCGCCGCCTCAGCCTTGTGGCCCTCGTGGCCGAGGGCGGGAACCTGCTGGTGCTCGACGAGCCGACCAACCACCTCGACATCGAGAGCCGTGAGGCCCTGGAGGACGCCCTGCTGGCCTACGACGGCACGGTCATCCTGGTGTCACACGACCGGGCCCTCATCGACGTTGTGGCCACCCACACGCTCTCCCTCGAGGACGGCACGGCCGTCATGCGATCGGGCGGCTACGCCGACCTTCTGGCCCTGCGCACGGCCGACGAGGCATCTGCCGTGGCCGAGGCACCCTCATCGCGGACGGGGAAGGGCGGCAGGTCCCGGAAGGACGCCGCCGATGCCGAGCCCAGGCGGTCGAACGGCAGGCTCGCCCGTGAGGTGAGCAAGCTGGAGTCGCGCGTCGCCGCCCTCGAGGGTGACATCGCGGCCGTCGAGGCCGAGGTGGGGGAGGCCCAGGCATCCGGCGACATGGACCGCGTCACGGCGCTGGGCGAGCGGCATCGCCAGCTGCAGGAGGACCTCTCGTACGCCATGGCCGAGTGGGAGGACCGCGCGGCGTTGCTTGTGGAGGGAACGTGAACGACGCGGGTTTCACAGATGACGTCTACGAGCGTCTCGCCCTCATCTGCACGCCCGTTCAGGTGCTCGCGGGCGACGAGGCGCCCGGTGCCGGAATGCAGGGCCCGGTGGGCTTCGTCGCCGCGGGGCGACTGGCCGTGGTCGTGGATGCCGAGGCCGGCCGCACGCGCACCATCGCGCTGCTGCAGGAAGGCGACGCGCTTGTGCTTCCGGCGGGCGGCTGGCCCGGGGCACCCGGGGCCCGCGTGCGCGCGGCCACCGATGCCGAGGTACTGGTGCTCACGGCGTCACTCGACGATGTCCTGTGCGCCGACTCGGCCCTGGCCGCGTGGATCATCCGGGCGCTGGCGGGCGCGGTTGCCGATCGTGAGCTGTCGGTGGCCATCGCCCTCGAGCCGCGGCTGGACCGGCGCCTGGTGCTGAAGCTGCGCCAACTCGCGGAGAGGTGGGGCAAGGTCACGCCCGAGGGCGTGAGGCTCGACCTCAGGGTGACCCACCAGGAGCTCGGGGACATGATCGGCGCCGCACGCGAGTCGATCACGGTCGCGCTGGGTCGCCTGCAGGACCAGGGCGAGATCATCGTGCGGCGGCGCACGGTGATCCTGCGCCGCATGGAGGATCAGGACGGAGTGGCCACCGAGATCGCGTAGCGGCCCTGGGTGTCCTCGTGCCACGAGGCCAGGTGCAGGCCGGCGTCGGCGTACATGTCCTCCACGGCCTTCTTCGTGAACTTGCACGAGATCTCCGTGCGGATGGTCGATCCGGCCTCGATCGGGATGACCACGCCGAGCCCCGCGATGGACCACTCGATGTCGCGCCGGGCCCGCAGGTGCATCTCGATGCGCGATGCCCGCGCGTTCCACCGGCTGACGTGGGCGAATGCATCGGGGTCGGCGTCGCCGGCGAAGGCGGCGTTCACGTGCCGGATGAGGTTGCGGTTGAACTCGGCCGTCACCCCTGCGGCGTCGTCATACGCCCGCACCAGCACCTCGGGGTCGTGGGCGAGGTCGGTGCCCAGCAGCAGCACGTCGTCGGGCCGCAGCAGGCGCGCGAGGCGCCGCAGCATCGTGCGGCGGTGGGGAGGGTCGAGATTGCCGATGGTGCCGCCGAGGAACGCCACGATGCGCCGGCCATCGGCGGGGCGCCGGGGGATGCGCGAGAGGTGCCGCGCGAAGTCGCCGGCCACGCCGTGCACGCGCGTTCCCGGGTAGGCGGCAGCGATGTCCGCTGCGCTGGCGGCGATGGCACCGGGGCTGATGTCGAAGGGGATGAACCGGTTCAGCGTGCCGCCGCGCTCCATGGCATCCAGGATCGCCCGCGTCTTCCGTGCGGCCCCCGAGCCGATCTCCACGAGTTCCGTCGGCGAATGCACGGCCACGAGGTCGTCCATGTGGGCATCGAGGAGAGCCTGCTCGGTGCGGGTTTGGTAGTACTCGTCGAGGCCGGTGATGCGCACGAAGAGGTCGCAGCCGGCGTCGTCGTAGAACCACCGCGCGGGCACCCACGGCCGCGCCGCGGTCAGGGCCCGGCGAAGCTCGTCTGCCGCAGCGGAATCGTCTGCGGCGGCGACGTGGCAGTCGAGGCGCCAGGGCACGGCCTGGCGGGTGCCCGTGGTGGCGTCCGCGGTCATCGGGCGTCCCATGCCAGTCTCATACCCGAGAAGATCTGCCGCCGCTCCGGGTGGTCCCAGTTGCGGAATGTCGTGCGGGCCGCCACGGCCTGCGTGGCCCACGACCCACCGCGCAGCACGCGGTAGCCATCACGGAAGAACGGCTCGGCGTATTCCCGGTACGGGAACGCGCGGAAGCCCGGGTAGCCGTCGAAGATCGTGGAGGTCCACTCCCAGACGTCGCCCACCATGTGGGCGCAGCCCAGAGGTGAGGCACCCTCCGGAAACGCGCCCGCGCGGGCGGGGCGGAAGGAGGTCTGGCCAAGGTTCGCACGGCCATCGTGGAGGTCGTCTCCCCACGGGGCCCATGCGTCGTCGGCCCGCGCGGGGTCGCGGCGTGCCGCGAACTCCCACTCGGCCTCGGTGGGCAGTCGGCCCCCGGCCCAGCGGGCATGTGCCTCGGCCTCGAAGAACGACACGTGGCAGAGGATCTCCGATGGGTCGACGGCCTCAGTGCAGCCGAACCAGGTGCGGGTCCAGCCGCCTGCGCCATCGGGCTGCCAGTGCAGGGGGGCGATCGCACCCGACTGCTGCCGCCATGTCCAGCCCTCGGGGCTCCAGAAGCGGGGGTCCTCGTATCCGCCGTCGGCGATGAACTCCAGGTGGCGTCCGATCGTCACCGGGTTGCGGTCGATGCGGAAGGGGGCGACCACCATGGGGTGGGCGGGCATCTCGCAGTCGAGGGCCCCGCGCCCGGTGGCGGCGCCCATCATCATCGGGCCACCGTCGACGTGGATGGGGTCGGGGCCCTGCACGACGTCCCCGCCCGCAGGCAGCGCGCCGATGCACGGCGAGTACGCGCCCGGGGGCATCAACTGAAGCGTCTGCAGCAGCGTCTCGTCGTGCTGGGCCTCGTGCTGGGCCACCATGTCCCACACGAAGCCGCCGGCGGTGAGCGCCGGTCCGTCGTCAGACAGGTCGGCTGCCCCGAGCACCTCGAGCGCCCGTGCACGCACGGCCAGCATGAACTCGCGTGATTCCCGGCCGTCGAGTATCCGGATCTCTCCGCGAACGGCGCGCGGGGTCTCGAAGGCGTCGTACGTGGCCTGCAGGTCCGGGTGCATCGGCTGGGCGTCCGACAGCCGGGTGACCAGCCAGAGCTCCTCGTACGCTGCGATGTGCGCCAGGTCCCATGCGGGCGGGCTCATTATCGGGTCGGGAGTGCGGGCGACCCACTCCTCGTCGAGGGGGGCGATCAGCCCGAGAGTGCGGTCGCGCACCTGCTCGAGGCGCTCGGCGATCAGGGGAGCATCCGGCATGGCGCCACCTTGCCCGAGAGTGGCCCGCACACCTGCATCGTGCGGGCGTGGGTCCACTCACTTTGTGAGCGACCTCACCCTCGGGCGAACGTCGCGATCCGGGCGTGACCGGCCCCCGCCGCGGCTACTCGGTGGAGAGGTTCGGGTCGGCCTGCTGCGTCACCGGGTGCACGGCCAGGAAGTGGTCCTCCGGACACTCGATGAGCGGCGTGATGGCCGCTGCCTCGGCCTCCTGCCCGGACGCCGACAGGGCGTCGCGGTAGGCCGTGAGCAGCTCCTCGATGTTCAGGGCGTCCTCGTTGCCGGGCTCCACGGGCACCAGGCTGATCTTCGCGGCCTTCGACAGGCGCCGGCGGATCGCCGCCTCGTCGAGGTTCCAGTCGGCCTCCTGGCGCACGTAGACCACGCCGCCGGTCATGCCCGAGCAGAGCCACGGGCCGGGGTCTCCCAGCACCACGGCGCGGCCGCCGGTCATGTACTCGAAGGCGAAGCCCTTGCAGTTCGCGCGCGCGCCCAGGGCGCCGATACGGTCGTCGATGGGGCCGTCGGGTGTGCCGCCCAGCACCATGTCGGCGCCCGACAGGCGGATGCCCGCGCGGGCGTCGGCGTCTCCCTGGATGAGGAAGAGCCCGCGCTGCGCGCCGTATGCGAACGACTTGCCCACGTGCCCGCCGACCCACCGGCCGTCGTCGGCCAGGGCCTTGAGCACCTGCACCTCGCCGCCCAGCGAGCACTTGCCCACGCCATCCTGCGCGCCGCCCGATACCCGGATGCGCACGCCCTCGACGTTGAACGCGGCGAGGCCGGAGCCGGTCGCCGCGCCGTCGGTGAACTGCAGGTCCACCAGCGTGCCGGAGTGACCCTCGGGCGCGGTCTGCGCCACGCGGGCCATCAGCTCGCCAGCGGTGTGCAGCCCGGTGCGCGCACGGGCGATGACGCCCGCGAGATCGGTTCCGAGGTTGCGGTCGCGCGCCGTGAGGTCCTTTTCCTCCACGGCCAGCACGGTGGCCGCCTCGAGGGCCTCCTGCGCCACGTCGCGGGCGCGGTGCGGCGGGGGAGGCGTGAAGGGGCGGAAGTAGCGCTCGCCCTCCTCCGGTGCGCCGATGACGCGCTCGCGGGTGGGGGTGAGCAGGCCATCGAGGTCCATCTCGGCGTGGTGCGAGATCTGGGCCAGGCGGTCGGCATGCCCGACGAGGTCCTGGATGTCATCCACGCCCATCTCGCCGGCGATGCGGCGCATGGCCTCGCCCATCTCGGTGAAGTAGCGCATGAGCGCCTCGACGGCGGGCTCGTACTCCCTCGGCACGAAGCGCTTGAGGCCGCGGTGCTCGGCCTCCTCCTCGTCGAGCTGCGTGGCGATTCCCACGTGGCAGGTGTCCAGCTGGCAGCCGCGGCAGATGGTGCAGCCGATGGCCACCATCGATGCGGTGCCGAAGCCGATGCGGTTGGCGCCGAGGCAGATGAGCTTGATGGCGTCTTCGGCCGTGCGCATTCCGCCGTCCGACCAGATCTCCACGCGATCGCGGATGTCGGCCTCCACCAGCGCGTGGTGGGCAAGCACGGTGCCGAGCTCGCAGGGCAGGCCGGCGCGGCGCAGGGCGTGCAGGCGCGCGGCTCCCGTGCCGCCGTCGAAGCCCGACAGCGTGAGCACGTCGGCTCCCGCCTTTGCGATGCCGACGGCGATGGTGCCGATGCCCGGCACCACGGGAACCTTGACGATGACCTTGGCGTACGGGTTGGCCGTCTTCAGCTCGTCGATGAGCTGCGCCAGGTCCTCGATGGAGTAGAGGTCGTGGTTGTTCGAGGGGCTGATGAGGTCGGAGCCCACCGTGGCGTTACGTGCCGCGGCGATGGCCTCGGTCACCTTGGAGCCGGGCAGGTGGCCGCCCTCGCCGGGCTTCGCGCCCTGGCCGATCTTGATCTCGATCCACTCGCAGGCGTTCATCAGCAGCGACGACACCCCGAACCGGCCCGAGGCGATCTGCACCCCGCGGTTCTTCGGGTACTTGCCGTACATGTCGCGGATCTCGCCGCCCTCGCCGTTCATGCACAGCATGTCGGCGCGGTAGGCGGCCTCGGCGTACGCGCGGAAGGGGGTCTCGCCCTGGCTTCCGAACGACATCGACGAGATGATGTACGGCAGTTCGTGGTCGCCGACGCGGCTCGACACCCGGTCGGCCGGGATGCGCTCGCCCTCGGGCGCCAGCTGGATGCCGATGGCGTGGCGCAGGGCCACGGGCTGCTCATCTTCCAGCGCCTGGCAGGTCTCCGCGAACTCGTCGTACCCGCGCTCGGAGTTGGCGACCCTCGCGAGGGCCTTCCACACCTTGGGGTACATGCGCGGCAGCTTCACCTTGGCCGCGCTCTCCTCGCCCGCCCTGATCTGCCGGCCCTGCTCGGCCAGCAGGTCGAGCCGCGCGAAGTCGAGGCCGCGGCCCTCGGAGGCGCAGAACCCCGGGATGCCCAGCAGGTCGAGGACCTCCGGGGCGATGCCGATTGCCGACACCAGGCGGCCGTATCCGCGGATCTCGTGGATTCCCAGCGTGGACAGCACCTTCTCGACGCCCTTCTGCAGACCGTCGAGCAGGCGGCCGGCAGCGGCCTCGGGCTCGGGCGAGCCGTTGATGGCCTGCTCCACCATGGCGTAGGGGCACAGGGCGTCGGCACCGAAGCCGACGGCGACCACGACGTCGTGCACGTTGCGGATACCGGCTGCCTTGAGCACCACGCTCACGCGCCGGCGAAGGGCCACGCCGTCCTCGTCGTGGGCCTCACGCAGGGCCTTGTCCACCGCGGCCACCGCGAGGTGCGGGTCGATCACACGCTGCTGCGGCGTGGCCAGGCGGTCCTCGAGCACGAGGATCTCCGCGCCTGCCACGACCGCGTCGGTCGCCGCCTGGCGCAGGAACTCCACGTGGTCGCGAGTGCCCTGGTCGGCCGCGAAGTAGAGGGGGAGTCGTGCGTAGCGGTCGCCCCACGCAGCCTGGACGTCCTCCATCACGGCCACGCCCTGGCCCGCGGCCACCCGGCGGAGCTCGGGCAGGCTCACCTGAACGCCGGGGCGCATGCCGCCCAGGATGATGGGCATGCGCAGCTCGCAGCGCTGCGGCGGATCGGGCTCGACGCCCTCGATCGGGGGCCGGCGACCCAGGACGATGCGCGTGGAGAAGTGCTCGACCTCGCGCTCACGGTCGATGGCCGGGTTGGTCACCACGGCTACGGTTTCCTGCAGGTAGTCGGACAGCGGGAGCGCCACGGGCGAGAGCGGGCCGAGCGGTCCATCCCAGCCGAGCGATCCGATGGGCTCGGCGCCGCGATCGGCGTGGAACTGCACCTGCTGCTTGTCGCCGTCGATCCACCCGGCAGAGGCCAGGAGGTCGTCGAGCGCGACCTCGCTCACGGGCTCCGCCACCGGTGCGGCGCCGTCGGCGACCGGCTCGAGGCCGCCCGCCAGGCGGGCACGGGCCTCGGCGTGCGGAAGGCCGCCACGCACGCTGGCGCGGGCATGGACCTCGCGCTGCACCTCGGGGTAGGTCAGCACCTGCGGCGCGCCGTCGGGCCCGTTGATGAGCGCAACCTTCTCGCCCGGCGCCAGCGGGCGCGGGTCGGCGGTGAGCTCGTGCACCGGCACGATGCCGGGCTCGGACGAGGCAACGTAGAGGTCGCCGGTCTCCACCCACCACAGCGGGCGAAGGCCAAGGGCATCGACCGAGAAGACCATCTCGTCGTAGGCGCGCGCGGCCAGCGCCACCGGGCCCTGTGCGTACGGGCCCCACGCCTCGCGGTAGTGCACGTAGAGGTCCTGCAGCTCGTTGGGCAGGCGGTGGACCTCGCCGAGGATCGGCGGGAACGCGAACTCGACGGCCTCGATGAGCGAGAGCCCCTTCTCGAAGATGAGACCCTCGAGCAGGCGGTTGAGGTCCTGGGAGTCGGATCCGTCGCGGGTGATGGGCAGGCCCAGCTGGCGGCACTGCTCGCGCAGCTGCGCGATGGTGTTGATCTCGCCGTTGTGGCCGAGGATCGCGAAGGGCTGCACCCGGCTGAAGGTGGGGTACGTGTTGGTGGAGTAGCGGTTGTGCGCGATGACCCGCGACGCCCCGAAGGCGGGGTCGGCGAGCTCGGGGAAGAACGCCGGCAGCACCATGGGCTGGCCCAGCACCTTGTACACGCAGTCATTGGCCGAGAACGACGCCACGTGGCACGTGAGGTCCTGCTCGATGGCCACCATGGCCCGGTAGCAGTCGCGCGACGCCG
>CAMCDF010000047.1 GCA_945873475.1 Bifidobacterium breve
CCGGACTCGATGCGGCCCTTCGGCAGGGCCACCACCTCGCTGGACGGCACGGTGATGAGGGGCACGAGGATGTGATCGCCCACGGGGACGAGCAGCACACCACCCGCGGATCGCTCATGCCTCACCCGTGCCATGGGACGACCATACCCCCGCGACGGGCGCGGGCCAAATCAGGCCAGGCTGATCTCGTCGCAGAGGTAGACGTCCTGGATGGCGTTGAGCAGGCCCACGCCCTCCTTCATCGGCCGCTGGAACGCCTTGCGGCCGCTGATGAGGCCGGCGCCGCCCGCCCGCTTGTTGACCACCGCGGTGTACACGGCGTCGTGCAGGTCGTTGGCGCCGGACGCCCCGCCCGAGTTGATGAGCGGGATGCGGCCCATGTAGCAGTGGGCCACCTGGTAGCGCGTCATGTCGATGGGGTGCTCGGTCATGAGCTTCGAGTACATGCGCGGGTCGCTCTTGCCGAACTTCAGCGTGTCGAAGCCCGACGCCGCGGTCTCTGGTGCCTTCTGCTTGATGATGTCGGCCTCGATGGTGACGCCCAGGTGGTTGGCCTGGCCGGTGAGGTCGGTGGCCGTGTGGAAGTCCTCATCCGCGGTCTTGAAGGCGGGGTTGCGCAGGTAGCACCACAGCACCGTGGCCATGCCCAGCTCGTGCGCCATCTCGAAGGCCTGGGCGACCTCCTGGATCTGCCGCTTGCTCTCGTCGGAGCCGAAGTAGATGGTGGCGCCCACCGCGACGCAGCCCATCTCGCGGGCCTGCTCGACCGACGCGAACATGATCTGGTCGTACCCGTTGGGGTAGGTGAGGAACTCGTTGTGGTTGAGCTTCAGCAGGAAGGGGATCTTGTGCGCGTACTTGCGCGCCACCGAGCCCAGCACGCCGAAGGTGGTGGCCACGGCGTTGCACCCGCCCTCGATGGCCAGCTCGACGATGTTGGCCGGGTCGAAGTACAGCGGGTTCTTGGCGAACGAGGCGCCGGCCGAGTGCTCGATGCCCTGGTCCACGGGGAGGATGGACAGGTACCCGGTGCCGCCCAGGCGACCGTGGTCGAACATCTGCTGCAGCGACCGCAGCACGGGGATGGGGCGGTCGCTGTGGGTGACGACGCGGTCGATGAAGTCCGGTCCGGGGGCGCTGATGCGTGATGCCGGAATGGTCTTGCAGCGGTGATCGAGGAGACCCTTGGCTTCCTTGCCGAGGATCTCCTCGATCCGCTTGATTGACGCGTCGCTGGACGCCATGCGGTATCCCCCTCGTGGCTTACGCCACGGATGCTACCGGCACGGCGTGGGGACTACTTTCCGCCGAAGAGGCGCTTGAGCCAGCCCATGAAGCCGCCGCCCGACGACGCGCCGCCGCCCGACGGTGCCGCGCTGCCACCGGTAGCGGGCTCGGGCGGGGCACCGCCCTCGCCGACCCACTTGTCGAGGGCCTCCCAGCCGGTCTTCTTCTCGCCGGCCGCGGGGGCGTCGGAACCGCCATCGCCAACCCACTTGTCGAGGGCCTCCCAACCGGTGACCTTCGGCTTGGCGGGCACGCCCTCCGGGGGAGCACCGCCGCCGACCCACTTGTCGAGGGCCTCCCAGCCGGTGGTCTTGGTGTTGGGCTCAGGGGCATCGACTGCCGGAACGCCAGCAGGAGGCGAACCTCCGCCGACCCACTTGTCGAGCTCCTCCCAGCCGGTCTTCTTGGTGCTCATCTCTTACCTCTGCGGCGCGTCGCGTTTGGGGATTGACGTGCCCTCTCGGGCGACGGTTTGCATCATACGTAACTAATCGTGGCCCCGCGCGAATCGGTTTGCCGACTCCGCGGCCTCCACCAGCGCGCGGTATGACGACAGGCGCTCGGGGTCGACCTCGGGCTCCGCAGCGCACCCCGCGTCGCCCATGTGGCGGCAGTCGGGAAACCGGCAGCGCGTGGCGGCATCGGCGATGTCGGGGAAGCCCGCGGCGATGTCGGCAGGGGTCATCGGGGGAAGCCAGAACGACCTCACCCCCGCGGTGTCCACCACGGCGCCGCCTCCGGGCAGCGGGATGAGGCGGGGATCGGTGGTGGTGTGGCGCCCGCTGCGCAGGCGGTCGGATACCTCACCCGTGGCCCGCGGCACGCCGGTGAGGGCGGTGGTGAGCGTGGACTTCCCCACTCCCGAGTGGCCGGCGAAGGCGGCGACGCGGCCGTCGATGAGCTCGCGCACCTGCTCGACCAGGGCGGCGTCGTGCGCCGAGCCGATCAGCACGGGGTGCCCGGCAGCGCGCTGGCGGGCCATGACCACGGCCACCTCGGCGTCGTCGTGCGGCAGGTCGTCCTTCGTGAGCACCACGGCCATGTCGAGGCCGCCGGCCACGGCCGCCACCGCGTAGCGATTGATCAGCCTGGGCACCAGCGGGGGCTCGGCCACCGCGGCCACCACGATGAGCACGTCGGCGTTGGCCACCACCGAGCGCACCCGCCCGCCGCTGCCGATGCGCTCGAGCACCGTGCGCCGGGGAAGCACCTCGCGCACGATGCCCTGGGAGCCCGAGTCGTCTATGCGCACCCGGTCTCCCGCCACGGGCGGTCCACCGGGAAGCCTGGGCGCCAGCCTGACCTCCCTCGTGCCGGATGCGTCGGCGACCTCGGCAAGCGGGCCGGCCACGCGCAGCACGAGGGGGGCGTCCTGGCTCAGAGGGCCAGCAGCTCCTGCGCGGTGAACAGGGCGTGCAGCGGTGCGCCGTCCATCTCGGCCTCCACCTTGGCGCGGCCGTCGTCCTCCTCGCGGTCCACCACCACCAGCGCCGCGACGACCTCCGCGCCGGCGGCGCGGGCCTTCTCGAGCGCCGTCAGCATCGACCCGCCGCTGGTCAGCACGTCGTCCACGATTGCCACCGGGGTGCCCTCCTCGATGAACGGGCCCTCGATCCAGTGCTGCAGGCCGTGCTTCTTGGCCTCCTTGCGCACGAAGAAGCCGGTCCAGTGCGTGCCGTCGGCGTATGCGGCGGCGCTCACCGCGCACACCAGGGGGTCGGCGCCGAGCGTGAGACCACCCACCGCGCGCGGGCCCGCGGCCGCCAGCAGCGGGTACGAGAGGCGTCCGGAGAGGTGGGCTCCCTCGGGATCGAGCAGCACCTGCCGCACGTCGAGGTAGTAATCGGACCGCCGGCCGGAGGCCAGTACGACCGACTCGCGGAAGAGGGCGCGCTCGGCGAGCAGCTGGGCCAGGCGGGCGCGTTCGGTGTCGTTGCTCATGGGCGGGCACCGTACCAAGCACCCGGGGCGCTCACCCGCCTAGTCTTGGGGCGTCAATCGACCCCGGAAGGTGCATGCGGTGCAGGTCTCTCCCGACCCCACTCCCAACCCCAACGCGATCAAGTTCACGCTCGACCGCCCGTCCACCGACGGCGGGGCGCAAACCTTCAAGCAGGGAAGCGACCCGGCGTCGTACCCGCTGGGGGCGAGCATCTTCGCCCTGGGCGACGTGACGAACGTGTTCGCCACGGCCGACTTCATCAGCGTCACCAAGTCGGACGCCGCCGACTGGAACGAACTGGGCCCGAAGGTGCAGGCGGCCATCATCGCCCACTTCGAGGGGAACGCCGCATGAACACCGCGAGCGGAGTGTTCTTCACCTGGCTGCTCGGCCTGATCTTCGTGGTCGGCGGCATCGTCTTCCTGCTCTTCCTGGGCGACAACAACCTGCTCTTCGGGCTGCCCTACCTCGTGATCGGCCTGTTCCTCTGTTACGGCGCGTGGCGCCTGCAGAGGTCGGCGGCGAGGAAGGCGCTGGAAGAGGCGCAGGCCATGGAGGACGAGGGGGAGTCGACCCCGAGCGTGGAATAGGCGCCCCGACAGGGGTGGAACCCCTGCGAACCCGTGCCGAGACGCAAACGTGGCACGACCACAAGAGCAGGGGCGCCGTATGGATCACGCGCCCCGACAGGGGTGGATCAAGCCCCCCGGTGCCAGGCACGTAACCGAACGTTCGGTTAAGTGCCTGGCACCGGGGTTGGCTGTCAGGCGATGCCCGGGAGGGCGGCGAGTGCCTCGGAGGCGCGGGCGAGCTCGCCCTCGTCGACGTCGAGGTCCTGCATGTTGCCGCTGAGGAAGTCGGCGTACGCGGCCATGTCGAAGTGGCCGTGGCCGCACAGGTTGAAGAGGATCGTCTTCTCGACTCCCTCTTCCTTCGCGCGCTCGACCTCGGTGATGACCTGCCGGATGGCGTGCGAGGGCTCGGGAGCCGGGATGATGCCCTCGGCCTGGGCGAAGCGCACGGCCTCGGTGAAGCACTCGACCTGCGAGTACGAGGTGGCCTCGACCAGGCCCTCGTGCACCACGTGGCTCACCAGCGGCGCCATGCCGTGGTACCGCAGGCCACCCGAGTGGATGGACGGCGGGATGAACCCATGGCCCAGCGAGTGCATGGGAAGCAGCGGGGTCATCTGCGCGGTGTCGCCGAAGTCGTAGCCGTAGGTGCCGCGCGTGAGCGTGGGACACGAGTTGGGCTCGACGGCGACGATGCGGATGTCGCGGCCGGCGATCTTGTCCTGGAGGAACGGGAAGGCGATGCCGCCGAAGTTGGAGCCGCCGCCCACGCAGCCCACGACGACGTCGGGGTACGCCCCGGCCATCTCGAGCTGCTCCTTGGCCTCCTGGCCCACCACGGTCTGGTGCAGCAGCACGTGGTTCAGCACCGACCCCAGCGCGTAGTTGGTGTCGTCGTTGGTGGCCGCCACCTCGACGGCCTCGCTGATGGCGATGCCGAGGCTGCCCGACGAGTCGGGGTTGTCGGCGAGGATCGCGCGCCCGGCGTTGGTGCGGTCGGACGGGCTGGCCACGCACTGGCCGCCCCAGGTCTCCATCATCATGCGCCGGTAGGGCTTGGAGTCGTACGACACCCGCACCATGAAGACCTCGCACTCGAGGCCGAAGTGCTGGCAGGCGAACGACAGCGACGAACCCCACTGCCCGGCGCCGGTCTCGGTGCTGAGCCTGCGGACGCCGGCCTCCTTGTTGTAGAAGGCCTGCGGCACGGACGTGTTGGGCTTGTGGCTGCCCGCGGGTGAGACGCCCTCATACTTGTAGAAGATCTTGCAGGTGGTGCCGAGGGCCTTCTCCAGGCCCAGGGCGCGGAACAGCGGGGTGGGCCGCCACATCGCGTAGACCTCGCGGACGGGGTCCGGGATGGGGATCCAGCGCTCCTGCGAGACCTCCTGCTCGATGAGCGCCATCGGGAAGATGGCAGCGAGGGCCTCTGGGCCGATGGGCTCGCCGGTGCCGGGGTTGAGCGGCGGCGGCGGCATTGAGGGAAGGTCGGCCGCGATGTTGTACCAGCGGTCCGGGATCCGGTCTTCGGGGAGCATGTAGCGGTGCTGTGCCACGGGGAGACTCCTTGTTGTCGACGACCCCCGGAAGGCTACCGCGCTAGCGGAAGCGCATTCGCAACTCGGCCGTGCGCGTGGTGGCGCCCGTGGAGTCGCGGGCCGTGATGGCGTACGTGAGCCGGTACTCCCCCGGGGAGTCCGACCTCTTCACCTGCAGGCGATCTGATGCGAAGTACCTGCCGGGGTCGGCCAGCTGCGGACGGGGCGCGATCTCCACAAGGCGGTCCCGGTACGGCGACCAGAACGTGCCGGCGCGGCGCACGCGCGCCACCCGCCGCCCCCCGATGCGGTAGTCGAGCCGGTAGACGTAGGGCACCCCCCGGGTAAGGGGCTGCGACGCCGGCGTGCGGCCGTCGGCCTTGAGCACGCGGAACGACGTGATGCGCACCGTGGGCGCCGCCATGGCCGGGCCCACCGCCACGAGCAGGGCCAGGGCGCCGGCTGCGAGAGCGCGCCTCACGAGGGAACCCCGTCGGGGATGACGACCCGGAAGGTGCTTCCCTCGCCCGGGGTGCTCTCCACCTGCACCTGGGCCCCCAGCGAGTCGGCCAGCCCCTTGACGATCGCCAGGCCCAGGCCGGTGCCCCCGGATGCCCTGTCGCGGGCGCTGTCCACCCGGTACATGCGGTCGAAGAGGTGCGGCAGGTGCTCGGCGGCGATTCCCACCCCGGTGTCTGTCACCTGCAGCACGGCGGCGGAGCCGTCGTGTGACGCCTGCACCTTCACGGCGCCGCCGGCCGCCGTGGCGCGGATGGCGTTGGTGGTGAGGTTCTGGAGGATGGTTTCCACGTGCGCGGCATTCGTGATGACCACGATGGGATCCTGCGCGTCGCCCGGGCCCCGCAGCAGAACGCCCCGCTCGCCCGCGGCCCGCTCGAGCCTGTGGGCCACCTCGCGGCAGCACTCCACGACGTCCACGGGATCGCACGCGACGTCCGCGTCGAGGTCGGCCAGGGTCAGCGCCTGCAGGTCGGCCACCAGTGCGCACAGGCGCTCGCTCTCGCCCTTGATGATCTCGGCGGCCTCCTCGCGGTCCTCGTCGGTGCGGGCCGCGCCGTCCACCAGCGCCGAGGCGAACCCGTCGATCGCCGTGATGGGCGTGCGCAGCTCGTGCGCGACGTCGGCGAGGAACTCCCGCTGGCGCCGGTCGGTGTCGGCAAGGCGCTCGGTCATGGAGTTGAGGGACGTCGCCACGCGGGCAAGTTCACCGTCGCCCACGTCGACGCGGGCATCGAGGTCGCCTCCCGCCACGCGCTCGGCCTGGCCCGCCAGCGCAGTGGCCTCGCGCCTGAGCCGCCTGCTCGCGAGCCCCGCAAGCCACCAGGCAACGCCGCCGATGATCACGATGACCACGCCGCTCACCAGCGGGATGGCCCACTCCCCCCACACCCCGGCGTCGGCCTGGCGCTCGAGCGTCACCTGGATGTCGCCGTCGGTCACCACCGCGCTGGCCTCCAGCACCTGCACGGGGTCGCTCCAGTACACCACCTCGCCTGCGCGCCTCACCACCACGCGCGTGCCGGGCAGGTAGCGCTTGGCCTCGGCGATTCCCGCGTAGCCGTCGGTGCGCGCCACCTGGGCGATCTGCTCGCCCTGCTGGCGCAGCTGCGACTCCACCTCGGCCTGCACCCGGGTGCCGACGAACAGCCCCAGCAGCAGTTGCGTGCCGACGACCGCGATGACCAGGGCGGCCACGATGGCCAGGGCGATGCGACCGCGATACGACGCCGGCAGGAACCTCGACCAGCGGCTCTCCTGCTGCTCCGTGCTCACGACCCCGAGGGGTCGAGCCTGTAGCCCACCCCGCGCACGGCGACGATGGGGAGGTCCTTGCCGAGCTTGCGGCGCAGGTTCGCAACGTGCACGTCGACGGTCTTGCCGCCCACGCCCGACTGATAGCCCCACACCCTCTCGAGCAGTCGCTCGCGGGTGAACACCACGTTGGGATGCGCCGCGAGCTCGGCCAGCAGGTCGAACTCGAGCCGGGTGAGTTCGATGTCCTGGCCGTCAAGGCGGCAGGTGCGGCTGACCGGGTCGAGCTCCACGCGCCCGGCCCGAAGCGGGCCGCCGGGCTCATCAGGGGCCTGCACGCGCCGCAGCACTGCGCGCACGCGTGCCACCAGCTCGCGACCCGAGAAGGGCTTGGTCACGTAGTCGTCGGCGCCCATCTCGAGGCCCGTCACGCGGCTGGCCTCGTCGTCGCGTGCCGTCAGCATGATGATCGGCACAGCGGGGTGATCCGCACGCACGCGCCGCGCCACCTCGAGGCCCTCGATCTCGGGGATCATCAGGTCGAGCAGCACCAGGTCGATTCCGCCCGTGCGCATCTTGTCGAGCGCCTCACGGCCATCGGCCGCCTCGGTCACCGTGTACCCGGCCTCGTCGAGGTACAGGCGCAGCATGCGACGAATAGGTCGCTCATCGTCTACCACGAGGATGTGCCCGCCGGTGGCCACGTTGCGATGCTACCGCTGGATCCGGGTTGCATCGCCGGTGAGGTGCCCCTAGCGTTCCCCGGCCGGGCGAGATAGCTCAGCTGGTAGAGCACACGACTGAAAATCGTGGTGTCCCCGGTTCGAGTCCGGGTCTCGCCATCGCCGCGCGCCGCGCTCCCCAGGGAGTCGCGGCGCGCGTCTTTATGCTCCCGGCATGGATCTGTCGATCGTCGTGCCCGCGTACAACGAGGAACGTCGGCTGCAGCCGACGCTCGACGGCTGGGCGGCGTGGATGGATGGCTTCGACGGGTCGGTGGAGCTCGTGGTGAGCGACGACGGCAGCACCGACGGCACGGCGGCCCTGGTGGAGCGCGCCGGAGGCGCGGACCCCCGCATACGGCTGAACCGGCTGCCGGAGAACCTGGGCAAGGGCGGGGCCGTGCGGTCGGGCCTGCTCGCCGCCACGGGCGACTACCGCTTCTACGTGGATGCCGACATGAACATCGCCCCCTCGCACGTGGGGCCGGCGCTCGGGCTGCTGCGCGGGGGCGTGGCAGATGTGGTCACCGGAAAGCGCAGCCTCGCGGCGTACGCCGAGACCGAGAAGAGCCCCGCGCGCCTGGCGGCCGGGGCAGCGGTGCAGGTGACCCGGCGCCTGCTGGTGCTGCCCGTCATCAGCGACACCCAGGCGGGGTTCAAGGGGTTCACGGCCGACTGGGCCGAGCGGGTGTTCGCAAAGGCCGTGGTCGACTCGTTCGCCTTCGACATCGAGGTGCTGTACCTGGCGCGCCGCATGGGGGCGCGCATCGCCGAGATGCCGGTGGCCGTGGAGTTCCGCGACGAATCCACGTTCGACGTGGGCAAGCACCTGCCGCCGTTCATCGAGGACATCTGGAAGGTCAGGATGAACGCCTGGCGGGGTCGCTACGACTGACGCATGAGCGCGACGACCTCACCGGCCGCCGCGCGCACCCTCTCCCCCGCATCGCCGCCGTTCAGGGCTATCGAGACCAGGCCGTGGGAGTCAACGTAGGCCAGCAGCGCGCCGCGCGGCACATCCGCGAAGGTGCGCCCCAGGGTGGCCTGCGAACGGCCGCCCTCGGCAGTGGCCACCCAGAGGCGGTCGCCCTCCACCAGGCCCGCGGCTATCAGGTGCTCGGGGCCCGCCCACAGACCCAGGTTGCCGAAGCGGTCCGACCCGACCACCAGGGCCTCGAGGGTGCCGGGCAGGGCGCTGGCATCCGGCAGGTGGGCACGCACGATGGTGTCGATGTCCACCGCCGCCCCAAGGTCACTGAGGTCGGCGCCCGACGCCACGTGAGCCGCGGCGGGGGCGAACACGTCGCGGCCGTGGAAGGTGGCCGACACCGGCGCGCGCATCACCTGGCTGGATGTGATCTCCACCGCGCGCACCGCGGCCTGGCGATCCACCGCGAGCCCCAGCAGGCCGTTGTCGGGACCCACCACCACCTTGCCCCACTCCAGTTCCATGGCCACCGCGCGGCGGTCGGTGCCCACCCCGGGGTCGACCACGGTGACTGTCACCGAATCGCGGGGCATCAGCCGCACCAGGCGCTCGAGCAGGATGGCTCCCCACCGGATGTCACCCGGGGGGATGTCGTGCGCCAGGTCGATGCGCGCCGACTGCGGGGCGATGGCGGCCGCCACGGCGTGCAGGGCGCCCACGTGCTCGGTGCCAGGGCCGTAGTCGGTGAGGAACCCCAGTGGGCGCGTCACGGCACTACTGCGCGGCGACGGCGCCGAGCACCGCCCGGATGAGCCCGGGGATGTCGCTGCCGGTGGCCTCGGAGGCGACGTCGAGACCGGCGTCGCGCACGGCCTGCGATGTGATGGGACCGATGGACACCACGCGCGGGCCGGCCGCCAGCCGTGCGCGCTGGGCGTCGTCGAGCACGGCCAGGGTGTTGGTGACCGTGGAGGCCGCGGTGAAGGTGATGATGTCGGCGCAGAGCGCGGCCTCAATGGTGTCGGCAGCAGGCGACTCGGCCAGCGTCTCGTACACCGCCACGTCGTCCACGTGGGCGCCCCGACCGCGCAGCCCATCGGCCACCACGGGGCGTGCGTCGCGTGCGCGGGCGATCAGCACGCGCCGGCCGTCCATGGGCGTGGCCTGCAGGGCATCGAGCACGCCCTCGCCCACGAAGCGCTCGGGCACGATGTCGGCGCGGATGCCGTGGGCCGCCAGCGCCGCGGCCGTTCCGGGGCCCACGGCCACCACCACCTGCCCGGGGCGCAGCGACCGGGCGTCCATTCCACGGGCCGCCATGAGGCCCGCCAGGGCGTCCACGCCGTTGGCGCTGGTGAGCACGATGACGTCGTAGTCGACGATGGCGTCCATCGCAGACTCGATCTCCGCGGACGCCGCGATGGGCTGGATGCGGATGACCGGCATCTCGATGACCGTCGCGCCCAGGGCCTCGAGCGCGCCGCGCAGGTCGCTGGCCTGCGCGCGTGCGCGGGTGACCACGATCGAGCGGCCCGCCAGGGGTCCACGGCCGGCGGCGACCAGCCCCGGCTCGCGCGACACCACGTCTCCGAACACGAGGATTGCCGGGTTGCCCAGCCCCTGCTCCTCCACGCGGTCCGGCAGCGTGCCGAGAGTGGCCACCACGGATCGCTGGCGGGGGGTCGTGCCCCACTGGATCGCCGCGGCGGGCTGGTCGGCGGGACGGCCGGCCGCGATGAGCCGCTCGGAGATCGCGCGCAGGCGCCCCATGCCCATCAGCACGATGAGCGTATGCGGCAGCTTCGCCAGCAGGTCCCAGTCGTTCTGCTGGGCATCCTTGGCGGGATCCTCGTGCCCGGTGACCACGGTGAACGCCGTGGCCATGGCGCGGTAGGTGACCGGGATGCCCGCGGCCGACGGCGCCCCGATGGCCGAGGTGATGCCCGGCACCACCAGCACGCGCACGCCGGCGCGCACCAGCGCCTCGGCCTCCTCGGCCCCCCGGCCGAACACGAAGGGGTCGCCCCCCTTGAGCCGGGCCACCACCTTGCCCTGCTGCCCCAGGCGCACCAGCAGGGCGGTGGTCTCGTCCTGCGTCATGGCCACCTGGCCGGGCGCCTTGCCCACGTCGATCAGCTCGGCGTCAGGGCGGACCAGGTGCATGAGGGCCTCGGTGCCCAGGCGGTCATACAGCACCACGTCGGCGCGCATGAGGGCTTCCCGGCCCCGCACGGTGATGAGGCCGGGGTCACCGGGGCCCGCCCCGATCAGGTAGACCATGCCGCCGTCCATCACGCGCCCACCTGCTCGGCGGCGCGGGCGCCCAGGCCTGCGGGGTCGCCCACCGGGCCGTCGACGTTGGCGAACAGCCCGCTGCCATCCCACCAGGCGCGCATGCGCAGGGTGTCGCCGTCCAACTGGCACAGGGCCCCGGCGGGAACGCTGCACCCACCGCCGAGACGCGCCAGGAACGCGCGCTCGGCCGCCAGGCATGCGCGTGAGGCGGGGTCGTCGAGGGCGGCGCATGCCTGGCGCACGGCGTCGTCGCCGTCGCGGCCCTCGATGGCCACGATGCCCTGTCCGGCGGCGGGCAGGCACAGGTCGAGCGGCAGGGCCACGGCGTCGTCACGGGCGATGCCCAGGCGGCGAAGGCCGGCGGCTGCCAGCACCAGGGCGTCCACATCGCCGGCATCCAGCTTCGCGAGCCGCGTGTCGACGTTGCCGCGCACCTCCACCACCTGCAGGTCGGGACGCGCCGCCAGCACCTGCGCGCGACGGCGCGGGCTGGTGGTTCCGATTCGGGCACCGGCGGGGAGGGCGTCCAGGCCGCCCGGGGACCCCACCAGCACGTCGCCCGGGTGCTCGCGGGCCGGAGTGGCGATGACGGCCAGGCCCGGCGGGAGGTCGCCGGGGAGGTCCTTGGCCGAATGCACGGCGATGTCGGCGCGGCCGTCCAGCAGGGCCTCCTCGAGTTCCTTCACGAACATGCCCTTCACGTCCATGCCCGGCTGCGCCTGCGACCCGGCCAGGCTCCAGCGATCGCCCGTGGTGGTCATCTCGAGCAGCGACGCCTCGTGCCCGGCGTCTTCGAGGGCGACCGCCACCGCACGCGACTGGGCGAGTGCAAGGGCCGACCTGCGCGTGGCCACCGTGACGCGCATGCGAATGCCCTAGCCGTCGGCGCCGGGGTGCGCCACCACGCCCCGGGGGCTGGGCACCACAGGTTCGCCCGGGCCGCGGTCCGGGATGTCCAGGCCGAACAGGTGCCGCAGCGATTCGACGTGCCGCATGCCATCGATGCTGGTGGCGGCCTCGCGCGCACGCACCGTGGGCTCGTGGAGCAGCTTGTTGAGGATCGAGCGGGTCACCTGGTCGATGCGCTCGAGCTCCTCGTCGGTGATCTCCCCGCCAGCAGCCGACACCCGGGCGATCTCGCCCTGCCGGATGGCCTCGGCCATCTCGCGAAGCGACGTGATGACCGGCGTCACGGCCAGGCCGGTGCGCCAGGCGGCGTAGCGCTCGACCTCCTCGCCCACGATGACCTCGGCGCGGCGTGCGTGCTCCTCGCGCTCGTCGCGGTGCTGGGCCACGACCCGCTCGAGGTCGTCGATGTCGAACAGCACCACACCGTGCACGCCCGACGCGGCGGGCTCGACGTCGCGCGGAACCGCGATGTCGATGAGCACCATGGGCCGGGTGGGGCGGTCGTCGAGCGCCACGGTGACCTGCTCGGCCGAGATGACCGGGTGCGGGGCGTCGGTGGAGCACACCACCACGTCGGCCTTGCCGAGTTCCTCGCCGAGGCAGTCGAAGCCCAGGCCCATGCCGCCCAGGCGCTCGGCGATCTCCCGTGCCGTGCCGACGGTGCGGTTGATGACCACCAGCTCACCCAGGCCGCGCTCCATCAGGGCCCTCGCGGTGGCCTCGGCCATGCGCCCGCCGCCCACCACCAGGCCGCGACGGCCGCCCAGGTCGGGGATGGCCTCGCGTGCAAGGTCGGCGGCCACGGTGGACACCGACACCGGGCGCACGGCCACGCGGGTCTCGGTGCGCACGCGCTTGCCGGTCTCGAGTGCCTGCCGGAACAGCCGGTCGCTGATGACGCCCGTGCAGTCCTCCTCGGCGCAGCGCTCCCAGGCGTGTCGCACCTGGCCCTGGATCTCGCTCTCGCCCACCACCATCGAATCGAGGCTGGATGTCACGCGCAGCAGGTGGGCCACCGCGCGGTCGTCGAGGTGCGCGTAGCGCACGCAGTCGAACTCACTGCGGGTCATGCCCGTGCTGTGCTCCACCAGCGCGTCGCAGATGGCGTCCTCGGCCGCGCCGGAGTCGAGCGCGTGCACGTATACCTCGGTGCGGTTGCACGTGGACAGCACCACGGCCTCGGCGATGTCCGGGTGGCGCACCAGGGCGCGGGCCAGGGTGCGCGAGGTGGTCTCGGTGAGCGCGAGCTTCTCGCGCTGCTCCACGGGCGCGGTCTTGTGCGAGATGCCGACGGCGACCAGGTGGGGCATCACGCGGCCTC
>CAMCDF010000048.1 GCA_945873475.1 Bifidobacterium breve
CCGATCCGGCGATGAGCGCCGCCAGGGCGCGTCGTGTTGAGGTGGCGTTGAAGGGCCGCACTGCCTCCGACCCTTTCACGAAACGACCCTGAGCAGGGAAATACTGGTTGCACGTGACACCTGTGCGCATTGCGCGTTGACCCCGTCCGGGCTCCCGGCCACAATCGGGGGCGTGTCGGGACTCCGGAAAGCCCTGCTGGCGGGCGTCATCTGCGCGGCAGCCGCGGCAACGGCGCAGGTCGCGGTTGCCCCGGGGCCCGCAGACCCCTCCGCCAAGGGCATCGGGGCGATCCTCCCGGGCGGCAACGTGGCCTCGGCCCTGGCAGTACCGAGGAGGCCCACGCGTACGGCTGCCGGGCAGCTGTCGGGCCCCGTGGCGTCGTCGGGCCGGGTGTCGGTGCGGGTGTCTGCCGGCCCGCGTGGTGACGGGCAGCTGGCCGCGGCCATCGCCGAGGCCTCCGGCGTGAGCCTGCTGGGCGGGCGCATCGTGGTGAACTCACTGAGGGTGGGCGTGCGCTCCGATGCCCAGGGCGGCTCGGCCACGGCGGGGGTCACCGAGTGGGCTGCCGACGTCACGGTGAACGGCCAGCCCATCGACGAGAGCCCGGGCACTCCGGTCGAGGTGCCGGGCGTGGGAACCCTGGTGCTGGTGGAGCGGCTGGTGCAGGGCGGAGCCGTCACGGCCAACGCCCTGCGGCTCGAGGTGAGCGACCCCGCCACGGGGCTCCCAGCCGGCACACAGGTGGTGCTTGGCCGCGTGGAGGCCACCACCGGCGATTCCGTTCCCGACTCGCCATCACCCGACCCCGGCAGTGCACCGTCGGCACCGGGTGCCGCCACACCATCGGCCGATGGCCCGTCGAACACCCCGCCCGCCGGGCGGGCCCTGCCCACCGCACCGGCCGTTCCTGCCACCCCCGGCGCTGCCACGCCCCTGACTGGGGCGTATGCGCCGCCGGTGTCTGGCGCGGCTGCGACGCCGTCGCTCGGCGTGCCCCGGCGTGACCCCGGCGGCGTCATGGGCGTGGCATCCACCCAGGGGTATGCGTTCCCGGTGCTGGGCGACGGCATCTCGTACGGCGACGACTACGGCGACCCCCGTGCGGGCACCGGCTGGCACCACGGCACCGACCTGTTCGGGCCCATGGGCACGCCCATCGTGGCGGTGGCCGACGGCACGCTGTCGAAGGTGGGTGTCAACACCCTGGGCGGCAATCGGCTGTGGCTCACCGATGACGCCGGCAACGAGTACTACTACGCGCACCTGTCCGCGTATGCGCCGGGCACCGTGGACGGCGCACGCGTGCGGGCGGGCCAGGTGATCGCCTTCCTGGGCAACACGGGGCAGGCCATCACCACTCCGCCGCACCTGCACTTCGAGATCCACCCGGGGGGCGGTGACAGCGTGAACCCGTATCCCTACCTGGTGGCCTGGGAACGCAACGCCGCGGTGCCTCGTGCCTTCGTGGCGGCCACGCAGGCCACCGGGCATGTGCCGGCCGCCGGCGCGCTGCTGCTGGGCGCCGAGCCCATCGACGACCGGCCGGATGCCGCATCGTCCGAGGGCGTGGCCATTCCCGTTCGCTAGACGGTGCTGGGGGCCTCTGCGCCGCCCTTGCGCCGCACCACCGACTGCAGCTGGGCCTCGGTGAACGGCCCCACGGCGACCCCCTCGGCGGCGAAGCGGTAGAGGGCCACGGCGAGGATCTGCGAGAGGGTGCTTGCCAGCACCATGGCGACGACGATGATGATGGCGCCGATGGACGCCAGCACGATGCCCCCGGCAGACGGCAGCATGGCGACCCCGATGACGACCAGCGCGATGCCCGGAAGCAGGCCGATCAGCGAGACCACCCCCGACGTGATGCCCAGGCCCACCACCTGCTGGCCCCAGCGCTCACGGAACAGCCCGGACGACCTCTTGAGGGTGGCCCAGGGGCCGGTGCCCTCGAAGGCGATGACCGGAACGGCGAGGAACGTGACGAGGGCCCACGCGAGGCCGCCGAGCGCGGCGACGATGGTTCCGCCGACGCCCTGGAACCGCGCCTCGATTGTCCTGAGGATCAGGTTGACCGTGGTGGTCACCAGCGCCCAGCCGGCGATCTGCGGGATGCGCTGCCGAGCCGCGGTGATGCCCTCGCGCACGGTGGTGTCCTCGCCCTGCAGCGACCGGTTGGCGCATGTGGCCAGGGCAACCGAGAAGAAGATGCCGGCGAATGCCGCCAGGTAGGCGGCGATGGCGAACAGCACGATGCCCGCCACCAGCAGCCCGGTGCCCGCGGAGTCGTCTGCCACCAGGATAAGCCCGGGGATCACGAACGCCGCGGTCAGCGCCACGGCCGAGATGCCGCCCAGCACGGGGAACGCGGCCAGCGAGCGGTCGGCCCTTATGGTGCGCCAGCTGACGCCCGCGAGTTCGAGGCCCTGCCTGAATCGGCTCATCTCACACTCCGAATGAGTCGCCGCACGAGCAGGTCGTGGTGGCGTTGGGGTTCTTGATGACGAACCCACGGCGCATGAGCGACGTGGTGTAGTCGATGACCGAGCCGCTCACGTAGATGGCGCTCTTGAGGTCGAGGTACACGGTGACGCCGTTGCTCTCGATCTGGCGTTCCGAGGGCTGGGCCCCCTCGCCCTGCGGGACCAGGTCGATGGAGTACTCCAGGCCCGAGCATCCGCCGGCGTGGATGCGCAGGCGCACGGCGTGCGCCATGTCCTCGCGGTCGGCGCACTCGCGGATGTACGCGGCGGCGTCGTCGGTTACCGAGAGCCCCGCGCCCGCGCCCTCCTGCTGGGCCTCGCGTGCGGCCCGGGCGCGCTCGCGCGCGGCCGCCTTCTTCTCCTCGAGGGTGAGCGGGCGCTCGGACGCCGGCGCGGCCGACTCAGCCATATCCCATGACCTTCATCATCAGCTTGCCGTCGTCGGTCATCTTGTCGGGGCCCCACGGGGGGTCCCAGACCCAGTTGATGTCGACCGAGGTGACCCCGTCGAGGGGCTCCACGAACTTGCGCACGTCGGCGATGATCTGGTCGGTGAGCGGGCAGCCCATCGAGGTGAGGGTCATGTTGAGGTCGACCTTGCCGGTGGCGTCGTCCACGCGCACCTCGTAGAGCAGCCCGAGGTCGACCACGTTGATGCCCAGCTCGGGGTCGTCGACCTGCTTCATCGCCTCTCGGATGTCGTCCTGGTTGACCATGTCACCCTCCCATCGCGGTGGTCTCGCGGTAGTCGGCGATGCAGTCGCGCAACGCCAGCCATGAAAGAAGCGCGCACTTGACCCTGACCGGGTACTTGGCCACGCCCTCGAGGGCGACGGCGTCGCCCAGGATGTCCTCATCGGGCTCGGCGTCGCCGTGCATCACCAGGCGGAAGTGCTCCACCAGGTCGAGCGCCTCGCCGAGCTCCTTGTCCTTCGCCACCTCGGTGAGCATCGACGCCGCCGCCTGCGAGATGGAGCACCCGTCGCCGTCGGCCCTGATGTCGGCGATGCGGCCATCCACGACGAGGATGTCCAGGTAGCACTCGTCGCCGCAGACCGGGTTGTGCTCGTGCACCGACGCCGATGCGCCGTCGATGCGCCCGCGCCCGCGGCGGTTGCGGTAGTGGTCGAGGATCAGCTGCTGGTAGAGGTCGTCGAGCCCGCCCATCAGGCCGCCCCGAACCACTCGCGGCACTCCACCAGGGCGTCGCGCAGCGCGATGACGTCGTCGTCGGTGGTGTACAGGTAGGCGCTGGCGCGCGCGGTGCTCTGCACGCCCATGCTGCGAAGCAGTGGCTTGGTGCAGTGGTGCCCGGCACGCACGCATACGCCCTTGCTGTCGAGGAACTGCCCGATGTCGTGCGGGTGCACGCCGTCCAGGCTGAAGCTGAACGACGCGCCGCGCCGCTCGACGTCGCGCGGGCCGTAGATGGTGAGCCCGGGCACCTCGTCAAGGGCGTCCAGCATCGACTGGGCGACCACCTTCTCGTGCGCCCTGATGCGCTCGGGGCCGATTTCCTCCATGAACCGCACGGCCTCGCCAAGGCCCACGGCCTCGGCGATGGGCGGGGTGCCGGCCTCGAACTTCCACGGGATGTCGTTCCAGGTGGATCCCTCGGTGGTGACGTCGGAGATCATCTCGCCGCCGCCCAGGAAGGGCTCCATGGCCTCGAGCCGCCCGGGTGCTGCGGCCAGCACGCCGATGCCCGTGGGGCCGCACATCTTGTGGCCGGTGAAGGCCAGGAAGTCGCTGCCGATGGCCGTGGCGTCGACGGGCATGTGGGGAACGCTCTGGGTGGCATCCACCATGGTGAGCGCACCGGCCTCGTGCGCCATGGCCACGATCTCCTCGACCGGGTTGATGGTGCCGAGCGTGTTCGACACGTGCACCACGGCGACCATGCGGGTGCGGCCGCCGACCATGCCGCGAAGGGCGTCCATGTCGATCTCGCCGCCGGGGGTGACCGGGCAGAAGCGCACGGTGGCCCCGGTGATGCCCGCCACGATCTGCCACGGCACGGTGTTGGAGTGGTGCTCCATCATCGACACCACGATCTCGTCGCCCTCACGCAACTCGCGCACGCCCCAGGCCCACGCGACGAGGTTGATGGCCTCGGTGGCGTTCTTGGTGAACACCGTGGCCTCGCGCGGGTGGTTGACCAGGCGGGCGACGGCGTCGCGGCCGGCCTCGAAGCGCTCGGTGGCCTCGGCGGCCATCTCGTACACGCCGCGGTGCACGTTGGCGTTGGTCTCGCGGTAGTAGGCGTCCATGGCGTCGAGCACCCGCTGGGGCTTCTGCGACGTGGCCGCCGAGTCGAGGTAGTGCACCGCGCCGCCGTCGGGGCGCGGGGTGGCGAGCAGGGGGAACTCCGCGCGAAGCGCGGTGGCGTCGAGCGCCGTGTGCGTGGAGTTCCCCATGCGCGTCCTAGCGGGGCGCCGCGGCCGGCTCGTGCGACCCGAACTCGACGTAGCCCTTGTCCTCGAGGTGCTGCGCCAGCTCGGGGCCGCCGGTCTGTGCGATGCGGCCCTCGAACATCACGTGCACGACATCCGGCTGGATGTAGTTCAGGATGCGCGTGTAGTGGGTGATGATGAGGACACCGAGGTCGGGACCCCGCTGGGCGTTGACACCCTCCGACACGATGCGCAGGGCGTCGACGTCGAGGCCCGAGTCGGTCTCGTCGAGGATCGCGAACTTGGGCTCGAGCAGCGCCATCTGCAGGATCTCGTGGCGCTTCTTCTCGCCGCCCGAGAAGCCCTCGTTCAGGTAGCGGTCGGCGAACGAGGGGTCGAACTGCAGCAGCGCGCTCTTCTCCTTGAAGAGCTTGGCGAACTCGCGCACCGGCATCTCCTCGCCGCGCGTGGCGTTGACCGCGCTGCGCAGGAAGTTCATCACCGACACGCCCGGCACCTCGACCGGGTACTGCATGGCCAGGAACAGCCCGGCCTGCGCGCGCTCGTCGGCCTCCATCTCGGCCAGGTCCTTGCCGTCGAAGAACACCGAACCGCCGGTGATCTCGTAGCGCGGGTGCCCCGCCAGCGCGTAGGCGAGCGTGCTCTTGCCCGAGCCGTTCGGCCCCATGAGCGCGTGGACCTCGCCCTGCGGGATCTCGAGGTCGACGCCCTTCAGGATGGGCGTGTCGTCGACGGCCACCTCGAGGCCCTCGATCTTCAGGATGGGGTCAGCCACTTGAGCGGTTCTCCTTCGCGTTACGGGGTGTCGAACGGATGCGGGATGTTGGGGACGGTGCCGATGAGCACGCGTCCATCGCGTACCTCCACCGGGAACACCGGTACCGAGGCCGTGGCGGGCGGTGTGATGGCCGCGCCGTCCTCCAGCCGGAAGTAGGCGCCATGGCGCGGGCACTCGACCCGGCCCATGTCGGGGTCGAACCAGCCGGCGCTGAGCGACGCCATGCCGTGCGTGCAGGTGTCGTGCAGCGCATGGAGGGTGCCGTCGACGTTGGCCAGGCACACGGGCTGGCCCTTGACCTCCACGCGCACCATCGAGCCCGGCGGGATGTCGTCAACCGACATGACGTCGACCTGGCTCATCGCACCTTCGCGCGCGCGGCGGCCGAGAGCTCGTCGCGAAGTTCCTCGAACGAGATCTGGTCGAGGACCTCCTGGAAGAAGCCGTAGACGATCTGGTGCTTGGCCTCGAGCTCGGGCACGCCGCGGCTCATGAGGTAGAAGAGGTGCTCGTCGTCCACCCGGCCCACCGCACCCGCGTGCGAGCACTTGACCTCGGCCGTCTCGATCTCGAGGAACGGGATGGTGTCGGCACGCGCCCCCTCGTTGAGGATGAGGTTGCGGTTGGTCTGGTAGGCGTCGGTGCCCGGTGCGCCCGGCGGCACCACGAGGTTGCCGAAGAACACCGTGTGCGCGGTGTCCTGGATGGCGCCCTTGTAGAGCAGGTTCGAGTACGCCTGCGGCGCCTCGTGGCGCGACACCACGCGGTGCTCGAAGTGCTGCGAGCCGGTGGCGAAGTACAGGCCCAGGGCGCGGGCGTCGGATCCCGTGCCGCGGCAGTACATGGTGGGCTCAACGCGCACCACGTCGCCGCCCAGCGTCACGTTCACCGAGCGCACGCGGGCGTCCTTGCCCGCCGCGCCGCGGATGGTTGCCTGGTGCCGCACGCCGCGGCCCCAGCCGATGACCGACACGTGCTCGAGCTCGCCGCCATCGGCGACGAACATCTCGACCACCGTGGACGCGTGCACCGCGCCGTCGAGGTCGGGCGAGAGGTAGCGGTCGATCACCGTGGCCTTCGCGCCCTCCTCCACGATCACCAGCGTGCGGCCGTACACGCGGCCGGCCGCGCCGGTGGCGGTGAGGATGGCCTCGACCGGCAGCTCCACCTGCACGCCGCGCGGCACGTACACGAACGTGCCGGCGTCCCAGCCGGCGGCGTTGATGGCGCCGGGGCGGTCGTCGAACCCGGCCAGCGAGTAGAGCTTGTCGCGCACGAGGTCTTCGTGCGTGGCCAGGGCCTCGCCCAGCTCGGACACGATGACGCCGTCGGGCAGCTCGGCGATCTCGGCCGGTGCCGGGGCGCCGTCGATGAAGGCCAGGCGCGCCGCGCGACCGGCCGCGGCCGGCAGGTCGATGGTGCCGCTGGCGGTGCCGCCCTCGGCGCCATCGCCGTTCATGCCGAGGTCGGCCGGCGGCGTGAACCGCCACTCCTCCTCGGTTCCTGTGAGCACGGGCAGGGCGTCGAGAGCGGCGGTGGCCGCGGATCGGGCCTCGACGGCCCAGGCGGGTGCATCAGCCAATGGAGCCCTCCATCTGCAGCTCGATCAGGCGGTTGAGCTCGACCGCGTACTCCATGGGCAGTTCCTTCGCGATGGGCTCGATGAACCCGCGCACGATCATGGCCATGGCCTCCTCCTCGCTGAGCCCGCGGCTCATGAGGTAGAAGATCTGGTCGTCGGCCACCTTCGACACCGTGGCCTCGTGGCCGATCGAGGTGTCCTCCTCCTGGATGTCCATGTAGGGGTAGGTGTCCGAGCGGCTGTCCTCGTCGAGCAGCAGCGCGTCGCAGACAACCGAGGCCTTCACGCGGCGTGCGCCGGGCTCGACCTTCACGAGGCCGCGGTAGCTGGTGCGTCCGCCACCCTGCGAGATCGACTTGCTCACGATGGTGCTCGAGGTGTCGGGCGCCACGTGCACCATCTTCGCGCCGGCGTCCTGGTGCATTCCCTCGCCGGCCATGGCCACCGAGAGCACCTCGCCGCGGGCGCGCGGGCCAACCATCCACACGGCCGGGTACTTCATGGTGAGCTTGCTGCCCAGGTTGCCGTCGATCCACTCCATGACGGCGTCCTCGTGCGCCACGGCACGCTTGGTGACGAGGTTGTAGACGTTGTTCGACCAGTTCTGGATGGTCGAGTAACGGCAGCGGGCGCCCTTCTTCACGATGATCTCGACCACCGCGGAGTGCAGGGAGTCGGCCGAGTACGTGGGGGCGGTGCAGCCCTCGACGTAGTGCACGTACGAGCCGGGCTCGCAGATGATGAGCGTGCGCTCGAACTGGCCCATGCTCTCGGCGTTGATGCGGAAGTACGCCTGCAGCGGAATGTCCACCTGCACGCCCTCGGGCACCCAGATGAACGACCCGCCCGACCACACGGCCGAGTTCAGCGCGGCGAAGGTGTTGTCACCGGGCGGGATGACCGTGGCCCAGTGCTCGCGGAAGAGGTCCGGGTGCTCGCGCAGCGCGGTGTCGGTGTCGCAGAAGATGACGCCCTTCTCCTCCAGGTCCTCCCGGATGGAGTGGTAGACGACCTCCGACTCGTACTGCGCGGACACGCCCGCGAGGAACTTCTGCTCGGCCTCGGGAATGCCCAGGCGGTCGAACGTCTTGCGGATGTCGTCGGGGACGTCGTCCCACGAGCGACCCTGCTCCTCGGCGGCCTTGATGTAATAGAAGATGTCCTGGAAGTCGAGCTCGGAGAGATCGCCACCCCAGTCGGGGATCTCACGGCTCTCGAAGATCTCCAGCGAGCGCAGCCGGAACTTGGTCATCCATTCGGGCTCTCCCTTGATCATGGAGATCTCGCGGACGACGTCTGCGCTCAGGCCCTTCTTGGGCTCGAACACGTAGTTGGCCGGGTCATGCCAGCCGAACTTGTATGTGGTGTCGATGTCGATCTCGGGCTTTGCCGTCGACAATTCGGACGCTCCTTCGGGGTGGCCGTCGAACGCTCTATAGGTTACGTGCATTGCCTCAACAATCAACCGTCGACCGGGCGGGATGACATTGCGTTCGGCCAGCACCGGAAGTCGTCCTATCCTGTGGGGCGTCCAGCACCCGAAAGGGCCCGTGTGAGCACCGATCCGGCCACCCTCCCGGACGATGAGCAGGAGATCCAGCGCCTCGTCGCCGCCCTCGGCGACCCCACCCGTCGGCGCGTGTTCTTCACGGTGCGCGAGGCCGGGTCGCTCATGGGCAAGGACGAGGTCGCGGAATCCGTGGGTATCACCCGACGCCTCGCCGGCTTCCACCTGGACAAGCTGGTGGAGCAGGGCTTCCTGCGCGCCGAGTTCCATCGCCGTACGGGGCGCAGCGGCCCCGGCGCCGGGCGCCCGGCCAAGCTGTATGCCCTGGCTGTGGCCGAGGAGGACTCCCGCCTCGAGGTGAAGCACTACGACCTGCTGGCCGAACTGCTGCTGAAGGCCATGAGCGACCGCTCGGGCGAGGATCCGCAGGAGGTCCTCGAGCGGGTGGGCTACGAGTTCGGCCGTGAACTCGGCGAGGCAGAGCGCGACGCCGGGCGCAGCCCGTCGTACTCGTCCACCACCGACGCCGTCGCCGGCGTGGTGGGCGTGCTCACCCGCTTCGGGTTCGGTGCCAGCGCCAACGACGACGGCCGCATCACGCTGCGCGCGTGTCCGTTCGAGGAGATGGCCAAGGTCGACCCCCAGCGGGTGTGCGGCCTCGACCGGGCCATCTGGCGCGGCGTGCTGTCGGCGTTCAACCCCGACGCCACGCTTGCGTCGGCGAGCTCAACGGCAGAGGGCGACGCCGCATGCGCGGCCCTGGTGGTGGAGTCGGACGACTCCTGAGGGGGCGGGGCCTAGAGGTCCTTGAGGCGGCTGGTGCCGAAAAGCCAGGTCATCCAGCCGAAGAGGCCCGTCATGAGGACGGCGCCGAAGACATCGCCCCAGTAGCCGTCGCTCGTGGCGGAGGCCGCCGCGAAGAAGATCTCCGCGAACATGGCGATCGTGAGAAGCCCGAACATGACCCAGCCGACCCACATGATCCAGCCGAAGGGCAGGAACTTGCGGGTGCCCACGGTGTGGGTGAGGGGTGCGTAGTTGGCTCGGCGGCCGCCGGCGCGCTTGGGCTTCTGATTCTTCTTACGGGCCATCGGCGGGCAGGATAGCGGCATCGGCGGCCGGAGTGGGCGCGCGCCAGCGGCCGCTGCGGATGCGCAGGATGCTGACCCCCATCGCCACGAAGTAGGCCACGCTGAAGGCGACCTGGGGAATCGACATCATCACGACCCCGTAGGCGATCCAGGGCACGCACGACGCCATGGCCAGCGCACGCAGTCGCACCTGGCCGGATGACAGGCGTGACGCCGCGATGCCCAGCATGCCCAGGGCGGCGAAGAGATCGACGGGTCCGGACCAGAGAAGGGCCAGCAGCACCGCCGTGACCGGGAGGCTGGCCCAGATGACCAGCCGGCCCCGTGGGTCCCTCGGGTCGGTGCCTGCCAGGTCCATCACCACCACCAGGGCGCTGATGGCGATTGCCGCCGTGCCCCCGAGCAGGGCCCAGTGCACGCCCATCACCGCCGACCCCGCTGCATCAAGTACCAGCAGCATCCTGCGGCGCCGCATGAACGTGGATGCCAGCAGCAGCGCGATGCCGAGCGCACCGACGAATTGCGCGATGACATGGATGCCGCTCATGCGCGTATCGTGACGCAGAGGGCGGCGGAATGGTCGCCGACCGGGCGTTGGGGGTGTGATGGATCTCGGTATCGAGGGGCGCGTCGCGCTGGTCACGGGTGGCAGCCGCGGCATCGGCCGCGCCGCCGCCGAGGCGCTCGGGCGCGAGGGCGCCCATGTGGTGGTGGGCGCGCGGGGCCCCGAGGGCGTAGACGCCGCCGTGGCCGCGCTGCGGGATGCCGGCGTGACGGCCGAGGGCATCATCGTGGACATGTCCGACCCGCATGGGCCGGCAGACGCCGTCACCCGAGCCGAAGCCCTGCTGGGGCCGGTGGACATCGTGGTGGCCAACGCCGGCGGGCCGCCGCCGGGCCGGTTCGTGGATGCCGACGATGCGGGGTGGGACCTCGCCGTGCAGCAGAACCTGCTCGGCACCGTGCGGCTCATCCGCGCCGCGCTGCCCGGCATGCGGTCGCGCGGCTGGGGACGCATCGTCACCATCACCAGCACGTCGGTGCGCGAGGTCATCGATGGCCTCGCGCTTTCCAATGCCACACGGGCCGGCGTGGCCGGAGCTGTTCGAACGCTCGCCCGCGAGGTCGCGGCAGACGGCGTGACGGTGAACAACGTGCTGCCGGGGCCGATCCTCACCGACCGCATGCGCCAGTTGCTGTCGTCGCAGCCCGATCTCGATGCGGCCATCGCGGCCCGCGGGGCGCAGAACCCGACCGGGCGGGTGGGCGACCCCGCGGAGGTCGGAGACCTCGTCGCCTTCCTGGCATCCGATCGGGCGGCGTTCGTCAACGGCGCATCGGTGATGATCGATGGGGGGGAGAGCCGTGTCGTCGGCTAGCAGCCATGAGCACCCGCCGTTCGGCTTCAGCACGCGCATGCGGGTGGATTTCGCCGACACCGATGCGGGCGGAATCGTGTACTTCGGGCGGTACGGGCGGTACCTCGAGCGCGCCATCATCGAGTACCGGCGGGCGGTGGGGCTGCCGCTGCTGGGCGACCCCGGGCACCTCTTCGTGGTGCGCACGATGAGCGTGGAGTACCACGCGCCGCTTCGCTTCGACGACGACGTCGAGGTGTTCGTCACGTGCCCGCGAATCGGCACGACCAGCCACACCATGCAGGCACGCCTCGAGCGCATCGACGCAGGCGGGGCATTGCATGTGGCGGATGCCCGCGCGGTGATCGTGGGGGTCGATTCGTGGGATGACGGCACGCCGACCCCGATGCCCGACTCGTTCCGGTCGGCCATCGAGGCGTTCGAGGCACGCACGCATTGAGCGGCCGGCTGCTGGGGCAGGACGCCTCCGTGCTCGCAGCGGCGGGGGCCGACGTGGGCGTGCTCCAGGAGATCGAGGCCTGGGCCCGGCGCGCCGTGGCCGTGCCCGGCGGTACGCCGATCGTGGATGCCCACGTGCACCTCGGGGTCGACCGCGACGGCCACATGCTGTCGGCCGCAGATCTCGTGGCCGACCTCGACGCCAACGCCATCGACGCCGCGGTGGCCTTCCCGGCTGATGAGCCCGGGGCGGGCGGCGACTTCCGCGATGCCAACCGCCGGGTCATCGAGGCGGCGGCTCAGTACCCGGGTCGCATCGTGCCGTTCTGCCGCCTCGACCCGCTGCGCTCGCCTGATGCGGCGATGGCCGAGGCCAGGGACGCCGGCGCGCGCGGGCTGAAGCTGCATCCGGTGGCGCAGCGGTTCCGTCCGGAGTCGGCCGAGTGCATCCACGTGGTCCGCGCGGCCACCGATCTGGGCTGGCCGGTGCTGTTCCACGCGGGCTTCGGGGCCCGGCCGCTGGGGCCGGCGTTCGCCGGGCTCATCGAGGCGGTGCCCGACTGCCGCATCATCCTCGCGCACGGGGGCAGGGGAGACCATCGCGCGGTGGCGGCTGCCACCGCCGGGCACCCGGGGCTGCTGTTCGACACCTCCATCGCGTCGCTGCCCGACCTGGTGACCGTGCCGCCCGAGCGCCTGGCCTTCGGTACCGATCGACCCTATGGGGATTACGCACAGGCCCTTCACCTGGTGGGTACCGCGGCAAGGGTGGCCGGGTGGGACGCCGCGGCCATTAGCGCCGTGCTCGCCGGCAACCTCCTCCGGTGGATCGGCCCGGTGGCGCCGTGAGCCTGCCCGACGCCCTGCGCGTGGTGGGCCTGGCGTCCCAAGCCGAGATGGCGCTGGTGCGGCGCGACGCCGTGGTCGGGGCGCTGCTGGCGCAGGCCGCCCGCGCGGCCGAGGGCACGCCCGCGGGCCCGCTGCTGTCGGAGGCCGCGCGACTGGCGCGCGCCGAGCCGGGGCGCGAGGCGGTTCGGCAGGCAGCGCTGTCGCTGTGCCGCATGGGCCTGCAGGAGGCCCAGGCCGATGCCCTCGGGCGCCCAGCGGGCGGCGTGCCGTGAGCATGGAGAACCGCGCCCGCCTGGCCGAGGTCATGAGGTCTGACGACCCCGACCTGGCAGAGGCAAACCTGCTCATCGCGGCCGAGGGGCGCCCGGGGGTCGATCCCTCGCGCTGGCTGGCCGAGGTCGATCGCCTGGCCGATCTTGC
>CAMCDF010000049.1 GCA_945873475.1 Bifidobacterium breve
ACGTGCTCGTTGCCCTCGAAGTTGCGGCGCACGGCCTCGTCGTTACGGGCCTCGTTGCGGTAATCCAGCTCCTGGCGCACCGTGCGCGCGAACTCGTCCACCAGCCCCTCGAGGTCGATGAACGACAGGCGCTTCACCCGGTCCTTCGCCAGGCGGGCCAGCCTGTAGAGCAGGTCGATGTCGGCATTGAGGGTGTCCGAGGCACCGGGCCTCTGCACCTTCACCACCACCTCCTGGCCGCCGGGAAGCCGGGCCACGTGCACCTGGCCCACCGACGCACTGCCGATGGGCACCGGGTCGAACGACTCGAAGGCCTGCTCGAGCGTGAGGCCGAGTTCCTCCTCCACCACCTGGCGGATGGCGTCGAAGGGCTCGGGGCGGGCCTCGTCCTGCAGCTTGCGCAACTCGGCGATGATGTCGTCGGGAACAACGTCGGCGCGCGTTGACAGCAACTGCCCGAACTTCACGAACGTCGGGCCGAGTTCCTCGAGCGTCTCGCGAAGACGCCGGCCGCGGGTGGCCCGGGCGTCGGGGGTGTCGCCCGATGGATCACCGGGCTCCGACGCGCCCTTGCGCGAGAACACGTACCCGAAGCCGTGCCTGGTGGCGACCTGCGCGATCTCGCGCAGCCTGGCCAGCGTCCTCCTGCGCTCGCCGTGGCTCACGGTTGCGGTGTCCTAGTCGGCGCTGGGCGCCGGAGGCGGGGTTGCCCCCGAGGCCTCCTCGAGCAGCCGGATGCGGTGCTCCAGCTCGGCGAGGCGCTGGTCGACGTCGGCGATGTCGTCGCGCTGGGCGATGCCGAGCTCGCGCAGGAGGCCATGGACCCCACCCTCGATCTTCCCGACGATACCCTGGCCCTCGCCACTGTTGCGCACGCGCGCCATGAGGCCGTCGACGGTGAGGCGCCCCTCCTCGTCGGTCATCTGACCGCGGCGCACGAGGTCGTCCACGATCGCCTGCGCCCGATCCCTGGTGAGGGACGCGGCCCCCACGGCGACGAAGATCGCCTGCTCGACCGCTTCGCGTGGGCTGATCATGAACGCCTCCTCTTCCTCACCTGTCCGTGCCTGCGCTCGCGCTTGGGCGGCGGCGCCGAAGGCCCGGAGGGCCCGGGCACATCATTGCCCTCCTGAGCGCTCTTCGCCTCCGACCCGGCTGCGGGCTCGTCCACCGGCGCAGACTCGGGCTCGGGCTCGGCCTCGACCTCGGGCTCCGTGGCGGCGACCTCCACCTCGACATCGGTCGCGGCATCCGGCTCGGCCTCGACATCCGACTCGGGCTCGGTATCCGGTTCGTCGTCGCGCATGAGCGATGGCACCGCGGCATCGTCTTCCAGTGCGGCCTCGGCACGCGCGAGCACGTCCATATCGGCCACGTCGGAGTCGTACGCGGCCGCCTCCTGGCGTGCCGCACGCTTGCTGGCCTTCTTGGCGCGCTTGCGGCCCTCGGGCTGGTGCTCCTTCCAGATCGCCGCGAGCGGTGCGGCGATGAGGATGGACGAGACACCTCCGGCAAGCAGGCCGACGAGCAGCGCGAACGAGAAGTCGCGCAGCGTCTCGCCGCCGAAGAGGAACAGCATGAGCACGGGGAACACCGCGGTGAGTCCGGTGATGACGGACCTCGTGAGGGTCTCGTGCACCGACCGGTTGACGACGTCCTTGTAGCGCGCATTCCTCATGAGTGGCGCGTTCTCGCGAATGCGGTCGAACACCACCACCACGTCGTACAGCGAGTACCCGAGGATCGTGAGCAGGGCTGCCACCGTGGCGCTGGTCACCTCGAACCCGACCATGGCGTAGATGGAGAGCGCGAGCCAGGTGTCGTGGATCACCGACAACAGGGCCGGTAGCGCGAGCCGGTACTCGAACCGGATCGTCAGGTAGATGATGATCACCAGGAACGACAGCAGGATCGCCCAGCCGGCTCGTTCCACCACCTGCCGGCCGAACGTCGGGCCGACCGTCTCGACCAGGTACGCCCGTTCGTCGATCTGGCCGATCCTCGACTCCAGGTCGCGCTTCAGCTGGTTCAGCTGGGGCGGCTGCAGGGTCTCGGTCTGGATCTGGAAGCCCGCCTGCCCGGTGGCGGCATCGGTGGTGGACTGGATCTTGGCGTTCGGGAAGCCCTCGTCGGTGAGCACCTCGCGAATCGACCCCTCGGTGGCGTTGCCCGACTGGAACACCACCTCCACCCGGGTGCCGCTGTTGAAGTCGAGGCCCAGGTTCAGGCCCTTGATGCCGATGAATGCCGAACCGATGGCGAGCGGCACGAACGAGATTGCCAGCCACATGCGCCACTTGCCGACGAAGTCGAACTTCCATCGCGGCTCGCGGGCGGTGAGGCCCATCAGCTTGTCGTTCTGGAAGACCTTGGTGCCGGCCATCATCTCGATGACCACGCGCGTCACGACGACGGCGGTGAAGAGCGAGATGAGCACGCCGACCATCAGCGTGAACGCGAAGCCCTTGGGACCCGCCGTGCTGAACAGGAAGAGGATCGCGGCCGTCAGGAACGTGACGACGTTCGCGTCGATGATGGCGCTGATGCCCTTCGAGTACCCGGTGAGCACCGCCGACTTGGCGTTTCTGCCCGCCCGGGCTTCTTCCCGTATTCGTTCGAAGATCACCACGTTCGCGTCGGCCGCGACTCCGATGGTGAGGATGGCGCCCGCGATACCCGGCAGGGTCAGGGTGATCGGCACCAGCACGGCCACCGCGAGGTAGAACAGCGCGTAGATGATCAGGGCGCCGGCCGCGATGACGCCGAGCAGGCGGTAGTAGAGGATCAGGAAGAGGATGACCACGATCAGGCCGGCCAGTGCGGCGATGAGCCCCTGGCGCAGCGACTCCTCGCCCAGCGTGGCGGAGACCTGCTTCTGGCTGATGACGTCGAGCCTGATCGGGATGGCGCCCGAATTCAGCTGATCGGCCAGCGTGCGGGCGGTGTCGGTGGTGAAGTTGCCCGAGATCTGCGCGCCGTTGTTGCCGCTGATGCCGTTGGGGTACTGCCTGAAGTCGACCGTGGGGTTGCTGATGATGCGGCCGTCGAGGACGATGGCGAAGCTCTGCAGCTCCTGGCGCAGGGCACCGCGCTGCGCCAGGTCGCGCGTGACGTCCTGGAACGCCTGGGCGCCCTGGTCGGTGAACTGCATGGTGACGATGGGCTCCTGGTTGCCCCCCTGCGAGCCCGAGTCGAAGCTCTGCGCCGACGACGTGATGTCCTTGCCGGTGAGCGCGGGCTTGTCCTGCATGAGCACGTAGACCGTGCGGGACGGGCTGTCCTCACGGGACTCGTCGAGCCTCTGCTGGTCCGAGTAGATCACGAGGCCCTTCGGCACCGTGACCAGCTGCATCCCCGCGGGGACCTTGCCGTTGAAGTCGGACAGGAGACTCGATTTCTCGTAGTCGGGCCCCGCCACCAGGTCGTGCGTGGCGTTCTTCTTGAACAGGTAATAGGTGGCCTGGCCCTCCACCGGCGGCCGCGGAGTGGTGTTCTGGGCCTTCTGCGTCATCTTCCAGAGGCTGGGGTCCTGGGCCACGAAGTTGGCCTGGAAGTCGGTGAACACCAGCTGCGCTGGCTTGATGAGGTCTTCCACGACCTGATCGGGTTTCTTCGCACCCGGCAACGACACCACGATCTGGTCGTCGCCCTGGGTCTGGATCTCGGGCTCCGACACGCCGAAGGCGTCCACCCGGTTGCGGATGACCTCGACCGACCGCTCGATGGCCTCCTTGTTGACCTCCGAGTCGCGCGTGGCCTTGCCCTGCAGGATCACCTCGACGCCGCCCTGGAGGTCCAGGCCGAGCACCACGGGCTTCACCGCGACGACCACGACGGACGCGCAGATGAGCCCGATGATCACGAGCAGGAAGAGGAGCGAACGGCGGCGGGTGCTCACCGGACGTCCCCGGTCATGCGACTGCGGATGGCTCTACGCCTACTCGGCGACCGGCTGGGCCGCGCCCGCGGCGCCGGATTCGTCGCCGGTCGCGCGACGGGCCACGGCCCCCTGCGCGATGCGGATGTCGACGTCCTCGGCGACCTGGAGGATCAGCGTGCCGCCGTCCTCCAGCTCGGACACGATTCCGTAGATGCCGGAGGTGGTGACCACCTCGTCACCTGGCTTCAGGGACTGCGTGAGAGCCTCCACCTCACGTCGACGCTTCTGCTGCGGCCTGATCCCGACGAAATAGATCAGGGCAACGAAGATGATGATGTAGATGGGCAGAAGGACCGCCGACGACATGCGGAATCCGGCCTCCGTGACGGGGTTCAGGACGCGGGCAGGCTAGCAGCGTCAGCAGCGCTGCGGGCCGGTCGGGGGGCCGCCGGGCACCGTGGTACGGTGGCCGCCCGTGAGGCCCCTGTCGATCGCGATGGTGACCGAGTACGCCTACCCCGTGCTGGGGGGCGTGAGCGAGCACGTCCACTTCCTCTCCCGCGAACTCGCGCAGCGCGGGCACGACGTCACCATCGTCACCGGCAACATCCACGATGCCGGCGAGGTGGCGGAACTCGACCGCGAGGCGCACCGGGTGCACGGGTATCGCACCACCCGCATCGGGCGCTCCGTTCCGGTGGTTGCAAACGGATCCATCGCACGGCTCACCGTGGGGCTGGGCATCAAGCACCAGATCGCCGGGGCGATACGCGGGATGGACGTCGTCCATGCCCAGGGCCTGGCCTCCCCCACCCTGCCCATGGGCGTGCTGCGGGTGTCGACCGCCCCCTGCACGGTCGGCACGTTCCACACGTACTTCGACGAGGGTCACTGGATGTACGACCGCATCGGGAAGTACGTGCGCAACTCACTCGCGCGACTCGACCGCCGCATCGCGGTGTCAGAGGCCTGCATCACGGCCCTGGCGCCCTACTTCCCCGGCGAGTGGGACATCGTGCCCAACGGCATCGACTGCTCGCTGTACCGCCCGCTCCCTGCGGGCAAAGAGCGGCCGCCGGGGTCGCCCCGAATCCTGTTCGTGGGCCGCTTCGACCCGCGCAACGCGCTGGGAGACCTGCTGGAGGCCGCGGCGATCCTCAAGGGCGAGGGCCGGGAGTTCACCGTGCAGGTCATCGGCGACGGCCCCGCACGACCGGTGTACGAGCGCAAGGCGAAGGCCCTGGGCGTGTGGGACCGCATCGAATGGCTGGGCCTGCTGAACGAGGAGCGTCCGCGCTTCTACAGGGAGGCCGACGTCATGGCCGCGCCGTGCGTGCTGGCGTCATTCGGCGTGGTGCTGCTCGAGGCCCTGGCATCCGGCACCCCCGTGGTGGCCGCCGACAACGTGGGCTTCCGGCAGGTCATCCGCGGCGACGTGCCGGGGCGCTTCGTGCCACCCCACGACCCCGCCGAGCTTGCCCGCGGCCTGGCCGAGATACTCGACGACCCCGCCCGCGCAGAGCAGGTGTCCCTGCAGGGGCGCACTGCCGTGGAGGCCGAATTCGACTGGCCGCGGGTCACCGACCGCATCGAGGAGATCTACTTCGAGGTGCTCGACTCCAAACGACCCGGCCGAACCCCATCCCACGCCCACAAGACCACCGGAGGACACCCTTGACCACTCGCACGCGCACCCTGACCGCCATCGCCGCACTCGGCGCCGCCGGCACCCTGGTACTGGCCGGCTGCGGCAGCTCATCCGACACAGCCGCCACCACCGCGGCGGACACCGCAGCTGCGACCACATCGACCAGCGGCACGTCCACGTCTGCCTCGAAGCCGATCCCCTGCGTGGGCGCCGAGGAGGCCTGCTCGGCCATGGTGCCGATCGGCGGCGGCGCCAGCAACAAGGCGATCTCCATCGAGCTCACCGGCACGAACATGGGTGAGCCAACCATCGAGGTCGACCCCGAGTACGAGGGCGCCTACGAGATCAGCGACGCCCGCTTCACGACCGGCGGTTCGATCTACGAGTTCACCCTCAACGCCGTGGAGTCCATCCCGGCCGGCGCAGACCTCGAGATGACCTTCGCGCAGAAGAAGTAGCGACTGCGGGGCGGCCTAGGGCAGCGTGCCCCAGGCCGCCCCGGCGTCATCGCCGAACAGGGCGTCCTGCGCCGCCGCGACCCGCGGTACATCGAGGCCCAGGTGCACATAGGCACGCGGCGTCGCCACGCGTCCGCGGGGCGTGCGCGCCAAGAGCCCCTGCTGCAGCAGGAAGGGCTCGTAGACGTCCTCGATGGTGTCCGGGGACTCCCCCACCGCATCGGCCAGCGTGCCAAGGCCCGTCGGCCTGCCCGAGAACGTCACCGCGAGGTGCGTGAGGATCTTGCGGTCGAGATCGTCGAGACCGGCTTCGTCCACCTCGAGCAGGGCCAGCGCACGCTCGGCGACGTCCTGGTCGACACGGCCCAGCCCCTGCACCTGGGCGACGTCGCGCACCCGGCGAAGCAGCCGGTTGGCGATTCGCGGGGTTCCCCGCGACCGCATGGCGATGGCCCGTGCCCCCTCGGGGGCGACGTCCACGTCGAGCAGCGCGGATGAGCGCAGGATGATGCGACCGAGGTCGTCGGGCCCGTAGTAGTCGAGGCGCTGCACCACCCCGAAGCGGTCGCGCAGAGGCGTGGTGAGCAGGCCGGACCGCGTGGTGGCCCCCACAAGCGTGAACCGCGGCAGGTCGAGGCGCAGGGTGCGCGCCTGGGGCCCCTGCCCCAGCACGACATCCAGCTGGAAGTCCTCCATGGCCGGGTACAGCACCTCTTCCACGGACCGGTTGAGGCGGTGGATCTCGTCGATGAACAGCACGTCGCCGGGGCCGAGGGCGGTGAGGATGGCCGCGAGATCGCCCTTGCGCTCGAGCACGGGGCCACTGGTGACGGTGATCTCCACGCCCATCTCCGAGGCGAGGATGATCGCCAGCGATGTCTTGCCGAGGCCCGGGGGCCCGGCCAGCAGCACATGGTCGAGGGCCTCCTCGCGCTGGCGCGCGGCCTCGAGGAAGATGCCCAGCTGCTGCCGCACGGAGTCCTGGCCCACGAAGGCGTCGAGCGAGTCGGGGCGCAGCGTGGTGTCGACGCCCCTGTCGTCGGGCGCCTCGTCGGGGTTCGCCAGGCGGTCGTCGTCCATCAGCGACCCAGCGCCGCGAGGCCGTGGCGAACCAGGGCCTCCTCGTCCATGTCGTCGCCCGCCCCGGCCAACGCAGCGTCCACGGCCTCGGGCGCGAAGCCCAGGGCCACGAGGCCCTCGCGGGCGCCGCTGCGCGGCGTGGCGGGAAGGGCGGCCACACCCGCGCCACCAGACGCGATGCCCACCCGATCGCGCAGCTCCAGGATGACCCTCTCAGCGGTCTTCTTCCCCACCCCGGCCGCCTTCGTCAGGTAGGCGGTCTCGCCACCCCCGATCGCGATGGCGAGGGCCTCGGGGGTACCGAGACCGCAGATGGCCAGGGCCATGCGCGGCCCCACGCCATTCACCCCGAGCAGCGCCTCGAACAGCAGTCGTTCACGATCGTCACCGAAGCCGTAGAGGTCGAGGGCGTCCTCGCGCACCACCAGGTGGGCCTGCAGAAGGACCTCGCTGCCCACGGCCGGCAGCTCGGCGCGCGTGGTGTCGGACACGCGCACGTGCAGGCCCAGCCCCCCCATGCCTATGACGACGCCATCGCCGTCGGCGGCTGCCAGCTGGCCGCGCACGAACCGGATCATGCGTCGGAGGTTATCGCCGCTCCCGGATGCCGATCGCCGCCTGCAGCGGGCCGGCCGACGCATGGCAGATGGCGGCCGCGATGGCATCGGCCGAGTGGTCGGTATCGGCGTCGATTCCGGTGAGCCGCATGACCATCGCGCGGATCTGGTCCTTGCCGGCGCGCCCGTTGCCGGTGACCGCCTGCTTGATCGCCGTGGGGGTGTACTCGGCAACCGCGAGCCCGGCGTGGGCGCAGGCCACGAGCAGGGCCCCGCGGGCGGCGGCCATGCCCATGGCAGCCTTGCTCACCGGGTGCACGAAGAATGCCTCGATCGACGCCACGTCGGCGTCGTTCGCGGCGATCACGCCCGCCAGGCCGTCGTGCAGCGCCAACAGGCGCTCCTCGGTGGGCGTGGATGGACGCGTGCGCAGGGTGCCGTGGTCGAGCACCTCCATGCGGCTTCCCGCACGGCGCACGACTCCGTACCCGGTGTTGGCGAGCCCCGGATCGATCCCCAGCACGATCACGGGGCGCACCACCTAGCCGGCGACGGCCTCCATGACCTCTTCGGAGATGTCGAAGTTCGCGTAGACGTCCTGGACGTCGTCATTCTCCTCGAGGCTGTCGATGAGGCGGAGCAGCTGACGGGCTTCCTTCTCGCCTGTCTCCACCGTGGTCTTGGGAAGCATGGTGATGTCGGCGGACGCTGCCGCGAACCCGGCGCCCTCCAGGGCCGTCCTCACGGATGACAGCTCGACGGGGTCGGTGACCACCTGCCACTGGGAGCCGTCCTCGCTGATGTCCTCCGCCCCACCCTCGAGCGCGGCGTCCATGAGGGACTCCTCATCCACTCCGTCGCCGTCCACGAGGATGATGCCCTTGCGCTCGAACTGCCACGCGACGCTGCCGGGCGTGCCCAGCTCGGACCCGTTCTTCGTGAAGATGTGGCGCACGTCGCTGGCGGTGCGGTTGCGGTTGTCGGTGAGCGCCACGCAGATGATGGCCACGCCGCCGGGGCCGTAACCCTCGTAGGTGACGGCCTCGTAGTCGACGGCGCCGTCGCCCCCGCCCGTGCCCTTCTGGACCGCACGCTCGATGTTGTCCTTCGGCATCGAGTTGGCGCGCGCCTTCTCGATGGCGGTGGCCAGCGCCGCGTTGGAGGCGGGATCACCGCCGCCCTCCCGGGCGGCCACCGTGATCGCCCGGGACAACTTCGAGAAGAGCTGGCCCCGCTTGGCGTCGGCCGCGCCCTTCTTGCGCTTGATGGTGGCCCATTTACTGTGACCCGACAACGCTGTCCTCCTTGTGCTCCGTTACCGCCTCCCGGACGCCGTCGACGAACAACCGGTGCAGCCGGCGATCGTCTGTGAGCTCCGGGTGGAATGCCGCGACGATGCGGGTGGCATCGCGCGCGGCGACCGGGTGGCCCCCGTGATCGGCGAGGATCTCGACCGACGGGCCGGACTCCTCGATCCAGGGGGCCCGGATGAAGATACCGCGCATGGGCGGCTGACCGATAGCGGATACCTCGAGATCGGCCTCGAAGGAATGCACCTGGCGGCCGAAGGCGTTGCGCCGCACGACGATGTCCATGCCCCCGATGAGCGGCTGGGCGCCGCCGCCCGCGATACCGCGCGCCAGCATGATCATGCCCGCGCAGGTGCCGAACACCGGCATGCCGCCGTCCACCCGCGCCCGCACGGCGTCGAGCAGCCCCGACTCGCCGGCCACGAGGCCGAACGTGGTGCTCTCGCCGCCCGGGATCACCAGGCCGTCCAGCCCCTCGAGGTCGGCGGCGTCGCGCACCCTCGAGGTGCGGGCCCCGACGTCCGCAAGCGCGGCCTCGTGCTCGGACACCGCCCCCTGCACGGCCAGAACGCCGATGCGGGGTCGCATGGCGTCGGCCGCGGTCACCAGCCCCGGGTCTGCAGCAGGCCGGCCTCTCCGAGCTCGGCGATCTCGATGCCGGGCATGGCCTCGCGAAGGCCGCGCGACACGCGCGCCACGACAGCCGGGTCGTCCCAGTGTGTGGTGGCCTCCACGATCGCGCGCGCGCGGGCCGGGGGGTCCTCGCTGAGGAAGATGCCGCTGCCCACGAACACGCCCTCGGCGCCCAGGTACATCATCAGCGCGGCGTCGGCCGGGGTGGCGATGCCGCCCGCCGAGAAGTTCACCACCGGCAGGCGTCCGTTCTGCCCCACCCACTCGATGAGCTCGAGCGGGGCGGCCATCTCCTTCGCGATGGCGAAGCGCTCCTCGGCCGTGGCGGTGACCACGCGGCGGATGTCCTGCGTGATGGTCTTCATGTGGCGAACGGCCTCGACCACGTTGCCCGTGCCGGCCTCGCCCTTGGTGCGGATCATCGCCGCGCCCTCTGCCACGCGGCGCAGGGCCTCGCCCAGGTTGGTGGCGCCGCAGACGAACGGCACCGTGAACGCGCGCTTGTCGACGTGGCTGGCCTCGTCGGCGGGCGTCAGCACCTCGGACTCGTCGATGTAGTCGACCTCGAGGGCCTGAAGCACCTGCGCCTCGACGTGGTGCCCGATACGGCACTTGGCCATGACGGGGATGCTCACGGCATCCTGGATGCCCATGATCATCTCGGGGTCGCTCATGCGCGCCACGCCGCCGGCCTTGCGGATCTCCGCCGGAATGCGCTCGAGCGCCATGACGGCGCAGGCGCCGGCATCCTCGGCCACCTTGGCCTGCTCGGCGTCGACGACATCCATGATGACGCCGCCCTTGAGCATGCGGGCGAGGCCGGCCTTCACCGCTTCGGTGCCGGTCGAGCCGTTCTTAGCTCCGTTGCCTGCGACGTCGTCGCTCACTCAAGCCACTCCTGATCGGGATCGGGCCTGAGTGTAGAACGGCGCGGGCGCGCTGGGGGCGCCGTTCAGGGGTGCCCGCGCTAGGCGGGGATAGCCGTCAGGGTCCTTCGGGACACCTGATGCGCGGCGATTCCGTGGGCCAGCGCCTGCGCAACTGCCACGAACGCAGTGAGACTGGGTTCGCCGCCACGCTCCTCTGCGGGCACCACGCGCACCACCGGGGCCCGCGCGGCGGCAGACAGGCTGGAATCCACGAGTGCCACGGCAGGGGCACCTGCAGAGCGGGCTGCTGCCACGGCGTACTCGGCCACGCGGGTCTCCTTGCCGATGGACACCGCGATCAGTCCGCCGCCCCGGGCCAGTGCGCCGAGCCGCATGCGAATGCGCGGCTCGCCGGAGTCAACGACAAGAACCTCTCTGCCACCCCGCGCAAGGCGATCCTCGAGCAGAGCCAGCACCGGCCGTGCGGCCGAGTCGCCGGCGACGACGATGGGAGCGACCATGGCCAGGGGCGCCACGAGGGGCTGCACGCCCTCGGCGCCGAGACGGGCAGCGACATCTTCGAGTGCCAGGCGATCGGTGTCGAGCACCTGAACCCGACCGGGGCCTCCCTGCGAGCCGACCACACGCACGCCCAGGCCCGGCCTGTGCGCCTGGCGCACCGTGCGCTGCAGTTCGGGGTAGCCCGCGTAGCCCAGCGCCTGCGCGAACCGCACGACGGTGGCGGGGCTGCAGTGCGCGGCCTGGGCGACCTCATGCGCGGAGACCAGCGGAAGCTCGGCCAGGTGATCGACCAGATAGCGCGCGAGCGCCTGCTGGGCGGGGCTGAACCGCTCGTAGTCGCGGCGGAGGACCTCTGCGAGTTCGGTTGCGTCGGGTGGCACGTGCGACAGATTCGACGGGGATACGCGCGCCCCTTCCCCTGCGGCCTACGATTGATGGCGTGATCCTCCGAGCCGTCGTCATCTCCCTGCTGGCCGCACCATCCGGTGCCCTCGGCAGCACGGCGTGGCTCCCCCCGTCGGCCATCGCACCGCCATCGCGCGGCGCGGGTCCGCCGGCCGTGGCGGGTAACGACGGCGGGCGTGCGGTGGCCGCATGGGCAACGCGGGACGGCGTGATGGCCACCCTGCGCACCCCCGGGGGCCCGTGGTACTCGCCGGTGCGCGTGCCCGGCAGCGGCAGGGGCGCGGGCAACGTGGTGGTCGCCATGACCGCGGACGGCCTCGCGGCCGTGGCCTGGACGGAGGGCGGGCGCACGCGGGCGAGCATCCGCCCGGCGAAGCGGCGCTTTCTGCCCGCTGTCGCGGTGTCCCCCCGTGGGGAGATCGCGTCGTCCCCGCGCATCGCATTCGGGCGCGCTTGCCAGCCCCTGGTCGCGTGGCGTTCCGAGCGCCCGGGGGGCGCATCGGTGGTGCGGGCTGCCTGCGGGCGCGGGAACGGCGGGTTCGGCGGACTGGTCACGGTGTCCCCTCCGGGCGAGCGGGCATCCACGCCCGCAGTGGCCGGGGGGCGCACGGGAGTGATCGTGCTGTGGCGGCAGGACGACGGGGGCACCTACCGCGTGAGATCAGCCACACGCGGCCCGGTGGGCGGCTTCTCGCCTCCCGACACGGTGTCACCCACCGGCACGGCCCTGATCGAGGACCCCTCGGTGGCCCTGGCCCCCGACGGCACGGCGGTGGCCGGGTGGGCTCTCACGCGCGGCGACGCGGTCGTGGCGCAGTCGGCGACGCGCCCCGTCACCGGCGGCTGGACCCGCCCGGACGACCTCTCGCGCCCGGCTGCCCAGGTTCGCGGCGTGCGCATAGGGATGGATGCCGGCGCGAACGCGTTCGCGGCGTGGAGCCGGGCCGGCGTGGTGCAGGCGGCCGGGCGCGCTGCAGGGCAGTCGTGGGGAGCACCACGTGACCTGTCCGACCCCGCCGACACGGCCGGGGCACCGGTGCTCGCGCTCAACCGCGCCGGCGCCGGCGTCGTGGCCTGGGCGGCGTCGGTGGGCGGCGCCGCGGTGGTACAGGCGTCGCTGCGCCCGGCCGGCGGTGAGTTCGGCTCGCCTGCGACCATCTCCGACCCCGGCCGCCCGGCAATCGCACCGCAGGCAGCCATCGGCGACGACGGCATCACCCCGATCGCCTGGCAGTGGACCAACCCGACCGCCGACCCCCTGTTCGCACCGTCGGGCGTGATGGCCTCGACGGGGCTCGTGGAATCACCCGGGGTCGGGCCCGCGGTCGTGGTGGACCTCCTGGCCCGCCCCTCACGGGTGCGCCCGGGGCAGGCCATACGCATCTCGTTCGGGCTATCGCAGCCCTCCCGCGT
>CAMCDF010000050.1 GCA_945873475.1 Bifidobacterium breve
TCGTCGAGGATGCCGTGCAGGTAGGCGGCCTCCTCCCCCACCACCACTCCCTCGCGCGCAAGCTCGACCGCGGGCGCCACAAGGTCGGCGAGCGGCAGCCGCCCGAAGCGACGCGAGGCCTCATCGAGGCCGGCCAGCATTCCCGGCACGGCAACCGATGCCGGGCCGATGTGGAACACCTGCTCGGTGGTGCCGAAGGGAACCGTGAAGGCGTGGAGGTCGGCCGGATCGAGCCGCCGCCCCCCGGGCCCGAGGCCCGGCACCGCAACGAAGAAGTCGAGGATGGTCGCGGGACCGCCCGGCGGTCGCACCATGAGGAACCCGCCGGCGCCCGGGCCCGTGAGCACGGCCTCGGCCACTGCAGATGTGAGCGCCGCCGCGATGACGGCGTCGGTCGCCGTGCCGCCCGCGGCAAGGGCGCGGGCCCCGGCACGTGCAGACAGCGGGTGGCCCGCTGCGACAGCGCCCGTTATCACCGGGCGCGCCCGGCTATGCGGCCGAGCCGCCGTCCGGGTCGGACGAGCCGCCCTCGTCCTCCACGTTGAAGAGGCGGGTCGACTGCTCACTGGAGGGAGCGGGCACCTGGGTGTCCTGGGACGCCGGGGCCGGCACCGGCAGGTCGGGCTCGGGATCCGGTGCTGCCGCCAGCACCGGCGGTGCCTCGGGCGGCGCCTTGGGCTCGACGGGCGGCGGCACGTCGGCCGACAGGTCGGGGGCCTCGGGCGGCTCGGCGATGTCACCGCCGCCGCTCAGCGACACCGGCTCGGGCCGCTGCCTGCGCCCGCGCTCCACCCGGGTCGCCGGGGTACGCGTTGCCGTGGATCCCGCGCGGGCCGGGACACCCGAGAGCCCCGCCGCGATCACCGTGACCCACACCTGGTCGTCGAGGGTGTCGTCGATGGTCGCGCCGAAGATGATGTTGGCGTCGGGGTCCGCGGCGTCGGCAACCACCTGGGCGGCCTCGGTGACCTCGATCAGCGACATGCTGGGCCCACCGGTGATGCCCAGCAGGATTCCCCGGGCGCCGTCGATGGGGGTCTCCAGAAGCGCGGACGAGATCGCGGCGGTCGCGGCGTCGGTGGCCCGGCTGCCGCCGCTGGCGTAGCCGATGCCCAGCAGCGCGGTGCCGGCGTCCTTGAGGATGGTGCGCACGTCGGCGAAGTCGACGTTGATCAGGCCGGGCAGGGTGATGAGGTCGCTGATGCCCTGCACGCCCTGGCGCAGGAGGTCGTCGGCCACCGCAAAGGCCTGCACCACGCTGGTGCCCCGCTCGAGCACGCTCATGAGGCGGTCGTTCGGGATGACGATGACGGTGTCGGCGGCGTCGCCCAGGTGCTGGATGCCCTGGTCGGCGGTGCCCGCGCGCTTGTTGCCCTCGAAGTTGAACGGGCGGGTGACCACCGCAACGGCAAGCGCGCCGAGCTCGCGGGCCACCTTGGCGACGATGGGCGCGCCACCGGTGCCGGTGCCACCACCCTCGCCGGCCGCGATGAACACGAGGTCGCTGCCGCGCAGCACACGGCGCAGGTGCTCCTCGCTCTCGCGGAAGGCCATCTCGCCCAGCGCGGGGTCGCCACCGGTGCCAAGGCCACGCGTGACCTCGGCGCCCACCGGGATGACCACGTCGGCGCGACTGGAGTCGAGCGCCTGGCGGTCGGTGTTGATGGCGATGAACTCGACGCCGTGCACGCCGGCCTCGATCATGCGGTCGACCGCGTTGCAGCCGCCACCGCCCACACCGACCACGCGAACGACCGCATGGCCCTCGGCGCGCATGGGGATCTCCTGGCGCGCCTCGGAGGGGCTCTCGGACTGCAGGCCCTGGGCCCCGCCGTCACCGGGGGTGGTGCTCCTGAACAGGTCCGCGAGCGGACCCTCGCGCATGGACTGCTTCTTCACGAGGCCAGTCTAAGGTTAGGTCCGGACTGCGGCCTCACATCGCGCACGGGGCGCCGCACCTTCTCGAGGTCGTCGGTCCACACGCCGTCGCGCTCCAGCACCTCGCGGGCCATCTGGCGGTACCACCTGGCGGCCTGCCCGGTGCTGTCGTAGGCGAGGATGCTCTTGCCCTGAACGGGGGCCTCGGCGAACCGGACGGTCTTGCCGATTCGCGTGCGGAACACCACGTCGCCGAAGTTCTCGATCAGCACGTCCACGGCCTCGCGGCAGTGCATGGTGCGGCCGTCGTACATGGTGGGGAGGATCCCGAAGATGTGCACGTCGGGGTTCAGGTGCTCCTGCACCTGCTCGAGCGTCTGGGTCAGTTGGGCCAGTCCGCGCAGCGACAGGTACTCGCACTGCACCGGCACGATCACGCCCTGGGCGGCCACCATCGCGTTGATGGTGAGCAGGCCGAGCGACGGCGGGGTGTCGAGGATGATGTAGTCGTACTGCGTTCGCACGGGCTCGAGGGCGCGCTGCAGGGCGCGCTCGCGGCCGATCATGCTCGACAGCGAGAGCTCGGCACTGGCGAGCTCGATTCCGGCGGGGGCGATGTCGATCTCGCGGACCTGCACGATGTCCTTGATGGGCAGGGCCTTCACCAGCACGTCGTACATGCCATCGCGCAGGTTCTCGACGTCGATTCCCTGGCTCATCGACAGGTTGCTCTGCGGGTCGAGGTCGACCACCAGCACGCGCTGCCCCTTCTCATGGAGTGCAGCGGCAAGGCTCAGCGACGAGGTGGTCTTCGCGACCCCGCCCTTTTGGTTCGCCATTGCAAGAACGCGTGCCTGACGCGTCATCTCGTGTCCTCCAGGAAGTGTGCCGGTGCGCCTGTCGTTTCCACGTGCGCGGGCCGACTCCTCCCGGCCGCCGGTCAGCGCGGGCGGGGAACCAGCGCCGCGGGTGGCACGGGGCCCCCGGAGTACCCCGAGATCTCCGAGGCGCGCACCATGCGCGCCATGGCGCCGGGCGCGATGTCGGTGGTGGCCCGCATGGAGCCGAGCGACGCCAGCAGCACCGCCTCGTCGATCTCCTTGCCGGTCGACTCCGACAGCATCTCGTTGAACGTGCGGGCCACGGCGACGCGGTCGGCCTGGGCGCGGCGCACGGCCTGCGCGTTGGCACGCACCAGCGCACGCGTGGCCTCGGGGTTGGCCTTCGCGAACTCCTCGGTGGCCACGAGGATGGTCGCGGGAATGCTCCACGCGTCGATCTGGCGGTCGACGGCAGGCACCGGAACCGCGATGCCGTCGGCAACCAGCCGCTCCCCGTAGGGCGCAGGGGCAAGAGCAGCGTCGACCACTCCCTGCTTCATGGCCTCCGGCAGTGCGGCACTCTTGATGGGCACCACCTCGACATCACCGCCCTGGTCGTCCGCTCGCAGGCCCTCGCGCTCGAGGAGCAGGCGCAGGGTCAGGTCCTGCGTGTTGCCATGCGACGGCACGGCGACCCGGCGGCCACGCAGGTCGGCCAGCGATGCGATGCCGCTGCCGGGCTGCGCCACCAGCGACTGCCCACCGGTGACCACCCCCGCCAGCAGGCGAAGGCGGCCCGGCGCGCGGCTTTCGGCCAGCACATAGGGCCCGGGGCCGATGTAGCCGGCGTCGAGCGACCCGCTGAGCAGGGCGCTGACCTCCTCGGGCCCGGTGGCGAACACCTGCTGCTCCACGGGCAGGCCCGCCAGGCCGTCGGCGAACTCCCGCTGCAGCCCGAGAAGCGCCGGGCCGTGCGTCACGTTGAGGAGCAACCCGATGCGAACGGAGTCGGCCGGGCCGGCCGCTCCCCCGCAGCCGGACAGGATCGCCATCGATGCCATGACCACCGCGGCCAGCACCGCGGCGGCGGCGGACCTAGCGCGCACCCACCAGCCCCCAGCGGCGGTTGACCCAGCGCTCGAGGCGGGTGAAGAACAGCTGCTCGGTGACGATGCCCACCACCAGGATCACCAGGATCACGGCCATCACCACGTCGATGGCGCCGATCTCGCGACCGAGTTCGAGCACCCCGCCCAGGCCAGCGGCACCGGTCACCACGATCTCGGCGGCCATCAGCGCGCGCCAGGCGAACGACCAGCCCATCTTCAGGCCGGTGACGAGGCTGGGCACGATCGCGGGGAAGATGAGCGTGCGCTGCATGAAGAAGCCCTTGGCCCCCAGCGCCTCGCCCGCCATGAGGAGCGTGGGCGATATCTGGTGCATCGCGCCGTACGTGGCCAGCGCCATGGGCTTGAAGGTGCCGAAGGCCACGATCGCCAGCACGGCGGTGCCGTTGAAGCCGAACCACAGGATGGCCAGCGGCAGGAAGGCAATGGTCGGCACGGCCTGCAGGCCGGCGATCACCGGGCGGATGCCCTCTTCGAGGAACCGCGAGCGACCGGTGGCGAGCCCGAGGACCACGCCGGCCACCACGCCGATGGCCCACCCCTCCACCAGCCGGAGCAGCGTGGCCCCGAGGTCGGTGAGCAGGGCGCGCTCCGTGAACAGCGTTCCGAGGGTTCCCAGCACGTCGCCCGGGCTCGGCAGCTTGTACGGGTCGACCCAGCCCGCGGCCGTCACGATCCACCACAGCAGCAGCAGTGCGATCACGAACCAGCTCTTGCGCAGCAGGGCCAGCATCGCGGTACCGATGCCGCGCGACACCGTTGCCGCCGTGCCCCGGTCCTTCCCGGCGGTGGTGCTCACAGGGCGGATACCTCGGCCGCCTGTGCGCGCCGCTCGACGTCGTCGTCGACCTCGGCGCGCAGGCGGTCGAGCATGTCGTGGCGCAGCTCCAGCAGCGCCGGGTCGGCCTCGTCGCGCGGACGCGTGATGTCGATGTCGTACGTCTTGACGATGCGCCCCGGCCCCGACGACAGCAGGTGCACGGTGTCCGACAGGAACGCCGCCTCGATGAGGTTGTGGGTCACGAACACCACCGCGGGCTGCGTCTCGATCCAGATGCGCTGCAGCTCGTCCTGGAGGATCGTGCGCGTCTGCGCGTCGAGGGCGCTGAAGGGCTCGTCCATAAGCAGGATCTCGGGCTGCATCACGAGGGCGCGGGCAATTGACGCACGCTGGCGCATTCCGCCCGAGAGCTCATACGGGTGCTTGTCGGCCACGTGGTCCAGGCGCACCAGGCCCAGGGCGTTCTCCACCCGCTCGCGACGCTCGGCCTTCGGCACCTTGTGCGCCCGCAGGCCGTACTCGACGTTGTGGAACACCGAGAGCCACGGGAACAGCGCGGCGTCCTGGAACACGATGGCCCGACCCTCCCCCGGGCCGGTCACCGGCTTGCCAAGGGCCTCCACCGTGCCGGAGTCGGGAGCGAGCAGCCCGGCGATCATCCCGAGCAGCGTCGACTTGCCGCAGCCGCTCGGGCCCACGAGGCTCACGAACTCGCCGCGCGCCACCTCGAACGAGGTCGGCAGCAGGGCCGCGTGCTCGCTGCGCTCATATGTCTTGCACGCGTCCACGACGCGCAGGGCCGGTTGGTCACTCACGGCACGGCATACAAGCAATGCTTATGACAGGAATCAACCCGGCTTGTCAGCGGATGCCCTGTGGCCCGAACGCCCGGGGGCCCGATCTTCGCCTGGTCGACCTAGTCGAACGGTCTCCCAGTCGAAATCGGTCCCCCGGGCTGCGCCCCGCACATCCACCACAAGGAACTGACCGCGCCGCACCACTGCGCGCAGGCGTCGGCCGGCGCCGTCCCCGCAAGGAGCCGGGGTGCGATGCACAGCGCGCAGGACGGATGGCCGATTTCGTGCGGACGACCGTTCGAATAGGTCGGCCGTACGAAGATCGGCCAGCCGGCCGTCCGGGTCAGGGTGCAGCGGCGCCCCTGCGGGGTGCGCTTACTCGGGCGGGAGCTCGAGCCGGCGCTCGCCGGCCCAGGCGGCAGCCTGGGAGCGACGCTGGAAGCCGAGCTTGCGAAGCAGCTGCGACACGTGGTTGCGCACGGTCTTCTCGGAGAGGTGAAGCACCTCGCCGATGGCACGGTTGGTGTAGCCCTCGGCGATGAGGGCAAGCATGCGGCGCTCACGGTCGGTGAGCCCGGCCAGCTCGGCCTCGGCCTGCTTGGCGGAGAGCTCGCGGAACTGGCTGAGCAGGGCACCGGTGGCGCGCGGGTCGAGGGTGGACGCCCCGGAGGCGGCGTCACGGATGGCCTGGGTGAGCCTCTCGGCGTCAGCCTGCTTCAGCAGGTAGCCCGATGCCCCGGCCATCACCGAACCCACGATGGCCTCCTCGTCGGAGTACGAGGTGAGCATGACCACGCGGATGTCGTCGTTCTCCTGCTTGATGCGCCTGCAGGCGTCGACCCCGCTGCCGTCGGGCAGGCGGATGTCCATCAGCACGACGTCCGGCGTGAGCTGGGCGGCCATCTGCACCGACTCGGCCACCGAACCGGCCTCCCCCACCACGCGGAAGCCGCCGGTGTGCGAGAGCAGCGATCGCAGGCCCAGTCGCACCACATGGTGGTCGTCGACGATGAGCACGCGGATGGGATCGGTGGGGCTGGGCGTCATGTGCTGATCACCTCGTCGGTCACGCTGGTTCGCGTGGCCGGCATCTCGGTTGCCTCGACGTCGTCGAGTGGAACGGCGAGCACGACACGCGTGCCGCCGGTGGCGCTTGGTTCGATCACCACGCGCCCACCGAGCCAGCGGGCACGCTCCTGCATGTTACGGACGCCGTTGCCATGTCCGTCATGTGATCGGTCGGGCACGGTCTCGGGGAAACCCGATCCCGTGTCGGCGATGACCAGGTTGATCTCGTCGGGACGGAACGCCAGGGTCACCTCCACCGCGCAGGGACCGGCATGGCGGGCCACGTTGGCAAGCGCCTCGCTGAGCACGTGGCGCAGGTGCTGCCCGGCATCGTCGGGCAGCGGACCACAGGTCTCGATGCCGGTCACGCGGTACGCCACCTCGAACCGCGTGTCGCCCGCGAACTCGACCACCACGCGGTCGAGGTCCGATGCGATGCCCGCGGGGCCGCCATCGGGCGCCTGCAGGCCGCGGATGTACCCGCGCAGGCCGTCGATGGTCGAGTTGAGGCTGCCCACCACGCCGCGGATCTCGTCGCGGGCGTCGGGGTCATCGGTATTCAGCGCGATGGCCTCGAGGTGCAGGCCCGAGGCGTAGATCGACTGGATCGTGCCGTCGTGCAGGTCGCGTCCGAACCTCGCGCGCTCCTCGGCCACCAGCCGGGCGCGGTCGAGTGTCTCCTCGCGCTGGACGGCCTCGACCTCGAAGATGTCGAGGAGCTTGATGAAGGCCAGGAGCAGCACCCCCGCCACGATGGTGCGCACCACCGCCAGCGGGAATCCCGTGGCGTCGAACCACGCGACCTCGTTGGCGATGCCCCCTGGCGCCCACGGGGCGGGTTCCACGATGAAGCCGCCCACCAGCGCGTACGCCAGGAACGCGGCCGCGGCGACCGCGGCGTAGGGACGGATGCCCGTCATGCCCTCGCGCGTGAGGTCCTCGCGCTGCACCCACATGCCGTAGGCCGACAGCAGCGCCCCCGGGATCACGAACACGTAGCGCGACAGGGCGCCGGCGGTGGCCTCCCACTCCAGCACGCCCCAGCCCTCTTCCCCGGCGACGATCGTGGAGATCACGAGTATCGCCCCCCATGCCACCACCGAGGCGATCGTGAGAGGCACCAGATGGCGCCTCGTCCACGGCACAAGGCGCAGGCCGAACTGCAGCAGGAACACCACGGCGATCGACTGCAGCACCGCGCGGATGACCACCAGCGACTCGATGACCTCGGGCGCCAGGTAGGTGGCCTGGATGGGCACGAACACGTAGCCCCACACCACGAGTGCCCCGAGGAAGGCGAACGAGGCCAGCCAGATGAGCGATGAGGTCAGCGCGAGGCGCGTGGCACGACGGCGCTGCAACCACAGCGCGAAGCCGAGCGCGAAGAGGACAACCCCGTGCACGAACACGAGGATGCTGTCGTTCTGTTCGAAGAAGGTCTCCACAGATGCGGTGCCCCCCGGCGCCGGGGCCGGGGGGCGCCCACACTAGTGCGGAATCACCCCCGTCAGGAGCCTGCGAGCTCCTCGAGATGCGCGCGGAGCTCATCGAGCGACTCGGCCTGGGCGGCCGCGACGACCTCGGGCTCCTCCACGAGCGCGCGGCGCTCCATGGGGTTGAGGCGGTTGGTCACGTACGGGTCGTCCAGCACCTCGGTGAGCGACCGACCCTGCGACAGCTGGCCGGTCGTGTACTCGATGAGGCGCTTGTGCTTGGCGCTCTCATCGGTGATGAGGCTGTGGATGGTCTCCTTGATGCTCATGCGATGGCCTCCCGGGCCTGGACCGCCGGCACCGGGCCCATGGCGCGAAGGCGCCTGATCCGCTCATCCATGGGCGGGTGAGTGGAGAAGAGCTTGGTGATGCCACGGCCGTGGAACGACGCGAACGGGTTGACGATATACATCTGCGCCGTCGCGGGGTTCGGGTCCATCGGCACGCGCTCCGCCCCGGCCTGCAGCTTCTCGAGCGCGCTCGCGAGCGGCTCGGTCTCGCCCATCAGCTCGGCGCCCGTGCGGTCGGCCTCGTACTCACGGCCACGCGAGATCGCCAGCTGGATCATCGTGGCGGCGATGGGCGCGATGATCATGGCCGCGATGGCCGCGATTCCGTTGAGGCCGCCCTCATCGTCGCCCCCGCCGAAGATCAGCGAGAACTGCAGCCAGTTGGCGACCGCGGCGATGGCGCCGGCGGCCATGGCGGCCACGCTCGCGATGAGGATGTCGCGGTTCTTGATGTGGGCCATCTCGTGCGCGACCACGCCCTCGAGCTCGCGCGCGCTCAGCTGGTACTGGATTCCCTCGGTCACCGCGATGGCGGCGTGCTTGGGGTTGCGGCCACACGCGAACGCGTTGGCCTGCTGGTCGGGCGTCACGTACACGCCCGGCTTGGGGCACCCGGCGCGGGCGGCGAGGCGATCGACCATCGCGTGCAGCTCGGGAGCCTGCTCGGGCGTCACCGCGACGGCGCGCGACATCTTGAGCGCCATCGGGCCGCTCATCCAGTACATGGCGAAGTTGAAGGCGACCGCGATGATGACCATCACGATCAGGCCGGTGGTTCCACCGATGATCCCGCCCAGAAGGACGAGCACCGCCGTGAGGGCGGCCATCAGCATTGCGGTCTTGAAGTAGTTCCAGCCGGTCTTGGCGCCGGAGCTCATCGATCCTCCAGTTGTCATGATCTGGCGAGGGAATCCTCGATCGCGTGTCAGTATAAGAGTGCTTATGACGCGATCCCGGCGAGCGGCCATTGTGCCTCGGTTAAGACTCATCACCCTCGCCGGTGCCATGTTCACGCTCCTCGCGGCCCTCTTCACGGGCTGCGGCGCGGGCGGCCTGATGGAGCAGCAGAGCCTCGAAGCAGACCCGGCGTTCCTCGTGCGGATCCTGCCCACGCGCCCGGGCCTGGACATCGCGGGTGCGGGCACCAGCGGCGGCGCCGAGGCCCTGGCACCCGCCACGCTCGACAAGACGATTCCCGAGCTCGAGAAGAGCGCACGCGAGGCCGGCCTCCAGAAGATGGCCGTGCGCCGGTGGACCGGTCCGGATGGTGCGCGCCTGGTCGCGGTCGCCGGCCTGTGGGACGACGGATCGGCCGCCAGTGCCATCGGGGGCGAGATCGCCCGGGCGGCCGTGCCCGGTGGCCGTGCGTGGACGCCGTCCGGATTCGGCGCCGCCCAGGGTTTCCGCACGGACGACGCCCGGTCGCTCAGCGTGATCATCGGGAAGGTGTGGATGTTCGTGCGCGCCGAGGGCCCCATCGACGACGAGGCCGTGATTCGCACGATCGAACTGATGCGCAAAGCGGCCGCGCAGCAGGACGAGCAGGGCACGGGCACCCGTGGGTAGGGAACTGCAGCGCACCTACCGGGGTCGGGCCTGGCGCGAGGAGGACCCTGAGGACCACCGCGGCCTGCACGAGCAGCACCGCGATGAGCGCGCCGTGCTCATCGCATCGCTCAACTGCTCGCCCGTGGAGGAGACCGACCGGCTCACCGAGATGGGCGACCTGCTCGACACGGCAGGCGCCACCGTGGTGCACCGGGTGGTGCAGCATCGCGACCGCCCCGACCCGCGGCTGTACCTGGGGCGCGGGCGCCTGGATGAGCTGGCCGAGTGGGTGAAGGAGAACAAGCCCGACCTGGTGGCCTGCGAGGGCGACCTCTCGGCCGGGCAGCAACGGCACCTCGAGGACAAGCTGAAGACCCGCGTGGTCGATCGCACCGGGGTGATCCTCGACATCTTCGCGCTGCATGCGCGCTCGGCCGAGGGCAAGCTGCAGGTGGAGCTCGCGCAGATGGAGTACTCGTACTCGCGCCAGGAGGGGCTGTGGCAGCACCTCGAGCGCCTGGGCGGCGGCGTGGGCACCAGGGGACCGGGCGAGAGCCAGCTGGAGTCCGACCGCCGGATGATCCGCTCGCGCATGGGCGTGCTGAGGAAGCGCATCGACGAGGTGTCGAAGAGCCGCGACACCATGCGCGAGGAGCGCCTGGCGTCGGCCACCACCCGCGTGGCGCTGGCCGGCTACACCAACGCCGGCAAGTCGAGCCTGATGAACGCGCTCACGGGCGCGCACGTGGACGTGAACGACGCCCTGTTCGAAACGCTCGACGCCACCACCCGGGCGTTCTCGAAGGACGGCATGAAGGTGCTGGTGTCCGACACCGTCGGCTTCATCCGCCATCTCCCCCACCAGCTGGTCGAGTCGTTCCGCTCCACCCTCGACGAGGTACGCGACGCCCATCTCATCGTGCACGTGGCCGATGCATCCGAGGATGACGAGGGGCGGGCGGCGCGGGCCTCAGCGGTGGAGGAGGTGCTCGACGAGATCGGCGCCGGTGAGGTGTCCCGGCTGCTGGTGCTGAACAAGGTCGACCTTCTCGACGAGGACGAGCGTGACGCCCTTGCGCGCCGCTACCCCCAGGCGGTCATGACCTCCGCGGTCACCGGCGAGGGCCTCGACGATCTCCGCGACCGGCTGCTCACCACCGCCCGTGCCCGCTGGGAGCGCCTGGAGCTGGCCGTGCCCTACTCACGCGGGGACGTCATCTCGGCCGTGTACGCGCACGGGCGAGACGTGGTGCAGGACGCCGGGCCCGACGGCACGGTGATCAGGGCGCTGATGCCCCCGGCGGATGCCGCCCGGGTGCGCGCCCTGCTCGAGCGCGGCTAGTTGCGGATGAACACCCGGGTACCGACCTCGACACGCGGGTAGAGGTTCTCGACGTCCGAGATGTACATGCGGATGCAGCCGTGCGACGCCATGCTGCCGATGGACGACGGGTTCGGCGTGCCGTGCATGCCGATGCCCGGCGCCGAGGTGCCGATCCAGCGGGTACCCAGCGGGTTGCCGGGGCCCGGAGGCACCGGCCCGAGGCCGGCGGCCCACGGCGAGTCGGGCGGGAACCATGTGGGGTTCACCTGCTTGCTGACCACCGAGTAGTTCCCGGTGGGCGTGGGGTACGCGGACTGGCCGATGGCGATCGGGTACGACCTGATGCGCTTCATCACCTTGCCGCCGGGCCTGGTGGTTCCGCGGTACAGGCGCAGCTTGAACGAGCTCTTGTCGACGACGATGACGGGCCCGACCGACGTCACCGTGGGGCGAACACGCTTGACGGGGAGCGCATACGGGGTAGCCGGCCGTGCCTGCGTGAATGCGGGGGTCAGCAGGGCAACCGACCTGGGCACGTCGATCTCCGAGCCCAGCCGCGCCTGACGGATGATCGGCTGCACCCCGCGCAGGGTGACGGCGGCGTCCTTGCCGCCGACCTCGTACTGCGTGGCGCGCCAGGTGAGGACCTCGCGAAGCTTCTGCCTGTCGACGGACTGCGCCACGGGAAGGTCGACGGTCGTGCCGGCGGCAGGGGCCTGCTGGAACGCCTGCACGATGGCCTGGTCGACGTCTGCCCTGTAGCCCACGGCGTCGGGCGCGATGGTGAACTGCTTGCCGCCGGCCGTGACGGGCATCGGCACGCGACGCGGCGTGACCAGCTGGTCGTACACGCGCTGGCGGGCATCCAGACCCGCGAGGCCCGAGACATCCACACCACCGACCAGCACGCCCACGGGGATCGTGCCCGCGGGGAACTGCACGGCGGGCTCCGTGCCGCCCGTGCCCTGGGCGAGGGCCCCAGCCGGGGCAACGGCAAGGGCTGCGAGGGCGAGGCGAACGGCGACTGTGCGTACGGGCAACGTGACTCCGGAAGGCTGCGGCGGCGGATCGGGGGCATGCTAGCGCCGCCCTCCGCGGGCCGATTCCCCGGGGGTTGCCGGACGACCGGCGTAACGGCTGGCCGGAAGGGGAGGATGTCGTCACCCGTTCGGCGTAGTGTGCCGGATCAAGTCGTGTTCGCCGATGCCACACACATCGAGGCCACCATCGGGGAAGACCCCGGTGAGATCGCTCCCGTGAGGGACGCGGTACACGACCTTGCCGAGAGAGCGGGCTACGGCGAGCGGGCTGACGACCTCGCCCTGGCCATCGATGAGCTCATCGCCAACGCGCAGGAGCACGGGGCCGCGCCCATCCACGTGGTGGCCGAGGCCGACGCCGGCACCGGCGTGCGCGTCGAGGTGTGCGACTCGGGCAGCGGCTTCGACTGGTCGGAGGCCGTGCGCGAGCACCCGCCGCTGCCGGACTCCCGCCGCGG
>CAMCDF010000051.1 GCA_945873475.1 Bifidobacterium breve
CTCATCACGGTCATCGTCACCGGGATCGTCGCCGTCGGGCTCGCCGCTGCCTTCCTCGTGGTGCAGTGGACCACCCGCCCGGTGGTGAACCCGCTGCAGCCCACCGCGGGTGGATCGATCAGCCCGGCCAAGAGGCCCATCGTGGTGGGCACCACCTCGGGCGCCATGGGCGACCTCAGGGTGACCATCGACGGCACCGACGTGACCGACAAGGTCGGCGGCGCGGGCGACGGCATCGTGGTGAACGCGCCGAACCTGAAGGACGGCCCGCACACGATGTCGGTGTCGTACACGGCGGGCAACCTGTTCTCGCGCGGGGCATCGGCCGAGTGGACCTTCACGGTCGACACCAAGCCCCCGGCCCTCAAGGTGAACGTGCCGCTGGGCGGTGGGGTGAACACCCGCGATGTGCGGTTCGCCGGCACCACCCAGCCCGGCAGCATCGTGAAGGCCACCTGGGAGGGCGCCTCCGTAGCCGCCCGCGCCGACGCATCCACAGGCTCATGGGCCATGCAGGGCCGCCTGCCCGAGGGCACCAGCACCATCACCTTCGTGTCCACCGACCCGGCCGGCAACACCACCACGAAGAAGCGCAAGCTGGTGGTGGACACCCGCAAGCCCACCCTCTCGCTTGGCGGCACCAAGAAGCTGATCAAGCTGACCACCACCTCAGCGCCTGTCATCTACGGGCGCGTGGGCGGCGACAAGCCGCGCAGCCTGCTGTTCGGCGCGAAGATCAACGGCCAGCAGATCCCGGTGCTCAGGGGAGCGGATGCCGTAGGCGGCCAGACCGCCACTGCCGACGCCAAGGCATCGGGTGAGGACGGCCCCACACTCACCGTGTCGGGCAACCGCTTCGCCCTGGCCCCCGGCAGGCTGGCCGAGGGGAAGAATGAGATCACCGTGTGGGTGCGCGACCCCGGCGGCAACGTGGCCCGCCAGCAGTTCACCTCGTTCGTCGACACCTCATCCGAGTTCGGCGCGTCGCAGCTGATGAAGGGCGCCATCGGTGCAGACGTCGACCAGCTGCAGGAGCGCCTGGGCCAGGCGGGCGTGTGGAAGGGCGGGTCAACGGGCAAGTACGACGCCAAGACCGTCAAGGCCGTCGAGAAGTACCAGCGCAAGTTCAAGCTGAAGGTGAACGGCAAGGTCGACGCCCGCACCCTGCGCGCACTGGTGGGCAAGATCACCGTTGACCTTTCGTCCACCACGCTCACGCTCGAGCGCAACGGCAAGGTGGTCAAGACCTACCGCGTGGCCATCGGCCAGCCGGCGTACCCCACGCCCACCGGCACGTTCAGGATCGTCAACAAGCAGAAGAACCCCACGTGGAACCCGCCCGACTCGCCGTGGGCGGAAGGCCTGGGGGCCATCCCGCCCGGCCCGGGTAACCCGCTGGGCACCCGCTGGATCGGCACCTCGGCACCGGCGGTGGGAATCCACGGCACCTACGCCGACTACTCCATCGGCAGCGCCGCGAGCCACGGCTGCCTGCGCATGCACATCCCCGAGGTCGAGGAGCTCTACGAGATGGTGGCCGTGGGGATGCCCGTGGAGATCAAGCCCTGACCGACGCCCCCAGCGTGTCGGCGCTAACCGACGCGGACTTCGACGCGCAGGTGGTGGAGCAGGCGGGCCTGGTGATGGTGGATTTCTGGGCGCCTTGGTGCGTGCCCTGCGAGAAGGTGTCGCCCATCGTGGAGGCCCTGGCCGCCGAGTACCCCGCGCTGCGCGTGAGGGCGCTCGATGTTGATGCCCACCCGGTGGCCGCCGCGCGCCACGCGGTGCTGTCACTACCCACGCTCATCCTGTTCCGCGACGGCGCCGAGGTGGAACGCCTCACGGGCGCGCCATCGGACAAGCGGATCAGGAAGGCCATCGGCAGGCACCTGCCCTAGCCTCCCCGGTGCCAGGCACTTAACCGTTCGTCCGGAGCCCAATCGATGTCCGACCGCCCCATGCCACCCATGTACTTCAGCCTTCGCACGGTTCAGCCGTTCGCGAAGATGTCGCTGCAACCCGTCGAGGGCGAAGACGGAGTCGAGTTGACCATCGCCGATGGCGAGGTGGTGGGCATGCTGCTGCCGGACGTGCGCATGCTGAAGCGCCTGGAGGAGATCTGCGAGAAGGCCGGCGTCGACCCCTACGAGTGCTGGCGGCGGGTGCGCGGCGACGTCGACCTGTCGATCAAGATCCGCGAGAAGGCATAAGGCACACGCTGGTGCGCCGCCTCCGGGGCGCTGATGCGACCGGTCGCGGCGTCGTGGCTGGCCTCCTGAGTCAGGGACACCCCGGAACACCGGGCGCACCCAGCGGCCCCCCACACGGCTAGCGTTCCCCAACCGTCGGAAACGACCAGACGATGAACACCGCCGCCCCCCGCCCACCACGCCACCTCGCCCTCGCGCGGATCGCCCGGTTCGCCGGTGCGGCACTCTCGGCGTCGGCTGTGTGCCTCGCACTCGGCGCGATGCCCGCCACGGCGGCGCCCAGCAGGTCGCAATCGACCGCGGACTGCCCATCGAGCCTGCGATCGGTGGTGGGAGGAACCCGGGACGAAGCCAGCGGTGGGCGCGACGATGGCGTGGCCGGGCCCGACAAGCGCTACGAGTCCGGCGAGGTGCTGGTGCGACTGGCACCGGGCGCGAAGCGGTCGGCGCTCAACTGCATTCTGCGGGAACTCGGCGCCGGGCTCATCGCAGGCGGGCCGGGCGCGAGGGGGCTGGGCGGGCTTGACGGCCTGGCGGTGCTGCAACTGCCGCCCGGGCGCTCGGTGCGCCGCACCGAGGCACTGCTCGAAGCATCGCGCTACAGGAAGCTGATCAGGTCAGCGCAACCGAATCACGTTCTCAGCGAATCCCAGACGGCCGAGCCGCGCACGTGGGACCCCAACGATCCCCTATTCCCATGGCAGTGGGGGCTCTCGAACAAGCAGAGGGTGGCCAAGCCGTTCTTCCCGGGGGGACCGGTGCTGATGCCGGGCGGCCTCGCCACCGACCAGGCGGAGGTGGCATTCCCAGACTCCATGCGGCTTCCCCAGGCGTGGGCGGCCACGAAGAAGAACTCCTTCGCGAACGTCTTCCGCAGCTACGTGCAGGTGGCGATCATCGACGACGGGCTGGACCTGCACGAGGACCTGGCAGCCCTCACGTCGGACACCAAGAGCGCGCGCGTGGAGCCAGCCTCGTTCGACAAGCAGCAGTTCGTCCTCTCTGCCGACGCCAACGACTTCACCCGGCAGTCCTTCAAGCTCAACAGCGGGCTGGGTAACTCCTGCCCCATTTCACGCACCGCCACCGAGGCAGAGATGCAGAGCCTCCTCGCGCGACGGGCCTCGGTGCTGTGCAATCGCACGACGAACTCCGTGAGGAGCTGGCTGGTGACGGTCAGGGGGACGAGCGGGTCGTTCACCCTGAATGACGGAGCGGGCAACACGGTCACGGTGGATGTCGACCGGTTCAAGGCGCAGGGCTTCTCGCTGGCCGAGTGGGAGAGGCAGCTGATCGCGGGTAGCGCTGTCTTCGCACGGCTCTTCAATGCCGGCACGTTCGCAACGATGAGCGTGCCGGACACGGATGACTGCCTGGAGGTGGATGACTGCGTGCGCTTCGTGATCGCCGTGGACGACCCCGGCGCGACACCGACGGTGGGCGACACACAAAGGCTCTTCCTGCGGCCGGGCGCCGGGGGCCCGACGGGGCGGGTGTCCATCACCGCCCAGGATGCCAGGGTAACCCGGACTGGGCAGAAGGTCTCCGTCACCTACACGAAGGGCATCCAGGCCAGCGGCCTGTTCACCGCGGATCCGGCCAGCGCGATCAATTCGGTTGAGGGCCAGGCCTCCGGCGGCTACAGGATCGCGAGGCCCGCCGGAGACGTGGGGGCCCGCAAGTGGGTGGGGAAGTACCGACCCGACGCGTCCAACCACGGCAACCTGGTGGCCGGCGTGATCGCAGGGACGCCCGGCAACGGAATCGGCATCACCGGCGTGGTGGGACCCCACGCGAAGGTCAAGGTGTCGATGATCGCCGCGCCCGGGAACAGTGCCGCACTGGTGGTGGCCATTGAGTACGCCGCGGTCACCATCGGTGCGAAGGTGGTGAATATCAGCCGGGGCGGGCTGTACCGCGACGGGGAGGTGCCGACCGCGCTGGTGGATCCAACCCAGGAGGACCCACGCGACGCGGACATGGGGCAGGAGGCGATGGCGGACTACCCGGGAACCCTCTTCGTGCTCGCGGCCGGGAACGAAGCCACCAACGTGGTCGACCCCGCGCCTCGCCATGTGCCCGCCAACCGCTACGGGCAGAGGCAGGCAACGGAGGCCATGTGTGCGCCCAAGGGAATGGGCATCAAGACGCACTGGCGCAACCGCCCCGGCACGCGCGATGGCGCCACGGACACGCGGCGCGCCGTGGAGAAGGGCGGGGCGCTGGCGCAACTCAAGATGCCCGACGGAACGTACGACCGCGGCAACATCCTGTGCGTTGCGGCGGCAGCCCCCGGCTCGGCGGGGGCAACGCGACGGCTGGCCGACTTCAGCAGCTGGGGCAAGGACATCGTGGACGTCGCCGCGCCGGGAGAGCAGATCGTGACCACGACCGACACGAACGGCGGGTACGCCGTGGTGAACGGCACCTCATTCGCCGCGCCCATGGTGGCGGGTGTGGCCGCCATGGTCTTCTGGATGAACAAGGGCATGGACGCCTCCCTGGTGAAGTGCGCGATCCTCTCCTCGGCCACCAGCGCCCCGCTGGACCCCCCCGACTACTCCGCATGGCCATTCCGCAATTACCCCGCAAGTGGCGGGCGGCCCCTCACGGTGAACGGCACCGTGGTGGCAACGGAGGCGCTCGACGTGGCCACGCGCCTGACGGGCCGGGGGAGCAAGCCCGGCACGCGGAGGAACGCCGACGGCGTCACTGAGTACACCGACCCGCCAACGACGTGCGTGCAGCGCCGGGACCGGCTGTGGTTCCCCACGGACAAGGGGGGGGAGTGGCGCGGGAGTGGGGCCTGGATCAACACGACCAGCTTTGAACTTGACGCGCTGCGCCCGGTGACCGCCCCGCCGCCGGCGCCCGCCCCGCAACCGGGCCCGGCACCGTGAGCAGGCGACGCGCCCTCATCCTCGCGCTGTCGTGCGGCGCCATCGCGGGCGGCATGGCTGCAGTGGCCAGCGGCGCCGCACCGGGCGCCACGATGCCGCAGTCGAAGACCGGCCTCGAGGCTCTGGTGCTGCCCGGCGACTCGGTGCGGGCGGGCGGCGTGGGCAGTATCGGCGTGGACGTGGCGCAGCGATCGGCTCCCGGCATCACCGCCCACCAGGTGCGCGTGCGCGTGAGCGGCGCGCAGGGGGTGTCGGTCACAGGAGCCCGCGCCTCGCGGTGGTCGTGCACGACATCCGGGGGCGTGGCCCAGTGCACCCAGGCACGCATCGGGCCGGCTGAGCCCACCGAGCGCATCACGGTGCAGCTGGCAGGGGCCGCCGCGGTGCGCGACGGCGCCGCGCCGATCAGGGCCGAGATCGCCTGGAAGGAACGACAGCCCGGAAAGCGCCGCGGCTTCGTGCAGCACGTGGACGTCACCCACGGACAGGCCGAAACCGACCGGCGCATCCGCGTGCGGGTGTCGGCCGTCGGCCCCGCCGTGGCGCGCGAGCAGGCGGGCGACCTCACCCACATTCGGGCCGACATCTCCGGCATCGATGGCACCAATGCGTCCATCCGCTGGCGCCAGGCGTGCCTGACGCCGGCGGAGGCCGCACGCGACGGGCGCTGCCAGGGGCGGGTATCGCCCGCGGCGCGCATGGCGTCGCCTGCCCGCGGGGATGACGCACACGCGGCCGAGGTGCTCGAGGTGGAGATGCCGTTCACGGCCCGCCCCGAGCGCCTGGTGTTCGAGGCCACCGTGAGCGAGGGCGGCCACTCGGCCACAGGGCACGCTGTGGTGACCACCGCGCCCGTGGCCGATCACCAATACGACCCGGGCATCGACAGCGTCACCGAGCTACGGAGCGCGCGCGCCACTGCGCCCGCTCCGCTGGTGGCATCCGCACGCCCGATCATCCGTGGCGGCGTCGGCGCACAGGGGCCAACCGCGCTGCGCCCGGGGCGCGCCGCCACCATCACGGCGCGGGTGCCCGGACGATCCATCGTCCGCACCACCTGGCGCGTGGTGGGAGACGGCAGCGACATCCTTCGCGGCGCCCAGCGGTCGGTTTCATCGATCCGTGTCACGCCATCGCGTCGGCTCGCGGGGGCGGTCATCACGCTCATCGCCACGGCCACGCTGGCCGACGGCAGCTCGGTGGAGGTGCCGGAGCTCGTCACCGTCACCGCCACGCCGCGCGCGGGGCCGTCGAGGCAGCCCTCGGTGCGACTGATGGACCGCACCCGCGAGACGTCCGCCCGCGCCGCGCGCCTTGCGGCGCGATCGCCATCCGCGCGCGCCCATCAGGCAAGCAGCCCCGACCGCACGGTGTGCGGCCTCGCCGACAGGGCCCGCAGGGGCGAGGTGCAGCCCCTGCCGACCGACCCCGGCCCGGCGCCCGGATCGCCCACGCTGCTCCCCGACTCCTCACCGGCGCCCGACCTGGCCCTCGGCGACACGGGCCTTCTGTGGCTCGGCTACGCCGAGGGCATAGATGACGGCGGAACGTGCACCGTGAGGTTCTCAGGTGGCCTCCTGCGGTACGGCGACTACGCGTTCGCAGACGTATCCGGTGTGATCACCCGCGACGGCCTGCGCCTGCTCGGCGGCGGATTCAGCCCGCCCGAGGCATGGCTGCGGAAGTCCGGCGCGATGCGCGAGGCCGTGGAGAAGGCCTCGAACGACCTGCTGCGGTTCTCGCTGCCCGAGGACGCCTCGGTGCGCCTGGGGGCACGCCTTACCCCGGATGGCGCATGGCGCGACCTGAGCGGCGAGGCCACGATCGACGCCGGCCTCTCGCTGCTGGCACTGCCCGGCGGCTGGCGCGCCACGCCCGCCAAGCTGGAGCTCGACGTGAACGGCGTGATGGCTCTCACCCTCGGCGCGGCCGCGCCCAAGGGCGAGTCCGGTGCCGTGATCATCCGTGGCTCCGCCGGGGGGGGCGCCACCGCCGAGCTGGAAGTGGAGGCCGCGGGGCTCGCGGTGATGCAGCAGGTCGTCACCGACCCCGCCACGGGCGAGGCCCGCACGAGCCAGGTGGTGGCCAACCTCTACGGCGACGCCCTGTTCACCAGCGTCGATGACCCCAGCGGTCCCGCCACCTCGGCACCGGAACTGCGACTCGCCAGCACCGTTCGCGGCAGCCTCGAGAACCTCGTGCTGGCCTCCAACTTCACGGTGGAGCGCATCGGGTTCGAGTGGACGCCGGGCAGCATCAGCGCCGATGCCCGGGTGAGGGTGGGCAGCGGGGGCAAGCCCACGGCGGTGCTCGCCGGCGAGGGCACGTACCGCGGGTCGGATGACTGGTCGGTGAAGATCGCCTCGGCCGTGCCGTGGCAGGTCACCGACCAGCTGCGCATCGGCTCGCTCGAGGGCTCGATGGCCCGGGCGGGCGGGCGCACCACCATCAGCGCCCGGGGCCAGGCCACCGGATGGCCGGCGGCGAGCGCCTTCGAGTTCGACTCCATCCTCGCCGAGGTCACCAACGCCTGCCCGCAGCCCGCCGTGCAGGGGCAGCCGTGCGCCAGCACCGCAGCCCGCGTGCACCTGGAGGCCACGGGCCGGGTGGTGCTTCCCGATTTCGCCTCGGGCACCGGGGAGAAGATGCCGTGGTCGTCCACGGCCTCCATCGATCTCGCCACGCGCATCTTCACGCTCACCGGCGGGCTCGCTTCCGCAGCGGGCATCGGCCCCAGGGAGCTCAGGCTCACGGGCATCACGCTTCAGCTGAGCAACGACACCTCGAGGCAATGGTGCGTGCCCAGGGGCGGCACCCCCACGCCCAAGGGCGACGTGCGCATGGGCATCGCCGCCACCGGCGAGGTGTTCGGCAAGAAGGTGGAGTTCAGCGGCGAGTTCGGCGGCGCCGCGGGTCTGTGCCTGGTGGGCCGCATGGGCGACATGCCGGGCGACGTCCCGAGTGCCTCGCTGTTCCGCGAGGTGGAGGTGGCGTACACCAGCCAGGACGTAACGGTGAACCTGCCGACGGCCGGTGCCCAGCCCGCGGGCGCGCGCAACATGAATCTGTACGCCAGATTCGGCATGCCGGACGGCGTCAGGCGAGCCGCCGAGGGCGAGTACTTCCTGCGAGGGACGCTTGGCCTGGCCGACCGATCGATACAGGCCACCGTCGGGGTGGAGTACCCCAGCACTGCCCGGAAGATCCTCGCCGGGCAGGTGGGCGGAAGCCACCTGGCCCTGAGCGGGCTGGACTTCCAGTTCACATGGACCCGCACAGAGCTCTCGGCCATGGCGAATGCGCGCCTCGACTACCTCACGCCCGGCAACCCCGACAAGGGGATCGCCGCCAGCGACACGCCCCTCGTGGGTTCCATCGGGTTCGACCTGAAGAGCGCCACGCTGTCGGTGGGCCTGGGCGTAGACGTGGGGCGGGCGGGCGGGGGCACCGGCGAGGTGGTGAACGCGTTCGGCATCCAGGACCTGAAGGTGCGCGCGCTGAGGATCGAGGGCAAGGTGGGCGGCACCACCTCCGTCGGCTTCGACGCCGACGTGAGCCTGCCCGGCCGATGGGGTGAGCCCATCGGCCTGAAGGCCGCCTCGAAGCAGGTGCTGAAGTTCGTGGTGGCCCAGACCGAGCCGTGCCTGCAGGTGGCCGTGCGCGGGCCGCCACCCCCGCAGGGACAGAAGGCCATGACGGTGCTCGACATCGCCAACGTCGGGCTGGTGACCGCCCGCGAGGTGGGGCTCACCGTGGCGCCGGTGGGCTGCACGCTGCCGGGCGGGGAGAGGCTCGGCGCGGGCTTCGCCTTCATCTTCGACGGCGAGCTGGGCGGCGCGTTCCCGGTGCAGATCAGCGCGGAGGTAGACCTTCCCACGCCGGCCGAGCCGTCGCGGTTCGCGGTCATGGCCGACATCGACATCGGGGCGTTCGCGCTTGGCAGCGTGGCCAGGTTCGACAGCACCAGGCTGAAGCTCGACATCAACCCGGCGGCATCGCGCTACATCGTGCAGTTCAGCGGCGGGCTGGACATCATCGGCAACCGGGTGGACCTTGCCGTGGACCTCAGGGCGGAGGGCGCTGGAAACATCGCCTTCTCCGCGAGGTCGACCCAGGCCCTGGGCGTCGTGGGATTCACCTTCTCGGGCCAGCAGGAGCTTGACTTCCGGGTGGTCAAGGGCGACGTGCAGCGCTTCAGGATCCTCGCCGACATGAATGCCAAGGTGCTCGGCGTGTCGGTGGCGCAGTTCCGCGTGAACTTCGACTACGACAACGGCGTGGTGACCCAGTGGGACTTCCGCCTGGGCTTCGGGGTGCCACTGCTCATCGCGCGTGCCGAGGGGAACGTGGGGTTCGCCTACGCGCTGCGCAAGGCGCCGGGCCGTGAGCGGCCCACCGACCCATGGGTGCGCAAGACCTTCGACGTGAACTTCGGCGGCCGGCTCAAGTTCCTCTTCTGGAGCACCTCCTTCGACTGGAACGTGTTCCATTACGAGGGCGCGCTGCAGGGTGCCGGGCGCGAGGGGGTGGACGACACCCTCACGCTCGAGCAGGCGCAGCCCGCGCCGCCGCGGCTGCCCGCTGTCACCTGGACGGCTTTCAACGGCGCCCCCAAGGACGACATCGTGCGCGAGGTCAGGGTGCTCAGCATCAACTACCTCACCACGATCAACACCGTCTCGCAGGGACCGGGCACCCCCACCATGACCCGTCGCGGTGGCGTGGAGATCACCGCGTGCGAGTTCCTCATTCGCACCGCCAGGTGCCGTACCGACCTCACCGGCCGGCCAGTGACCCGCACCTTCTCGGGGGATATCGACGCCCAGCGCAGGGTCATCACGGTCCACGAGGCCCAGGCCGACTGCAGCACCCGGTTCGAGGCGAGCTGCGTCAACTGGCGCGACGTGGAACTCTCGGGCGAGAACTGGACGCGAATGGTCACGTGGATCGAGGCCGCGCGCGACGCCTACGCCAAGGACCCCGACAACGCAAAGGCCGGCCGGGTGCTTCCGCCTGTCAAGTCGTGGTCCACCAGCGCCGTGCCCACGTCGCTCGGCTGGGCGTGGTACCGCGTGGACAACAGGCCCATCCAGTGGACATTCACGAATGGGCTCACCGACAGTCGCCGCAACCAGGACGGGGCCGACTTCATCTGGGGCGCGCCCCGTGGAGTCACCGACGCCACAGGCAGGCTTCGGGTGCCGCCGCAGCTTCCCGCCGACGGACTGCCCGGGCGCGCGGTGCCAGTGGTGGCCGACTGGGACGGCGACGGCAGCGACGGCGTGGCGCTCTGGTATGGCCGGAGCAGCGCGAACTCGCCGATTGACTCAGCAGGGGGTCGCTGGCTGTTCCGCGGCGATGGCCGGGGCCCGGCCGGCGAGCTGGTGGGCCCCACCCCGTGCCCCGCGCTGTGCCAGCCGGTGGAGCCGCCGGGCACCGAGGCATCGGACGGGCTGCCCATCAGCACCATCGTCGGGGTGGATGGGCGAGGCGCGGCATTCCCCGTAGCCGGCAACTGGACCGGCTACGAGAAGAACGGCAAGGCGCCCGACACCCCGGGCCTGGTCACGGTGGAGGGGGGCGTGATGAAGTGGCACCTGCGCCCCACGGGCGCTGATCCCTTCGTCGTGACCTTCGGCACCTTCGACATCGGAGGCGAGGCGGTGCCGCGGCCCGTGACGGGCGACTGGAATGCCGACGGCACCACTGACATCGGCGTATACAAGCCGCCGCTGCGCGCCGGGGAGACTGGGGAGTTCCGCCTGCTCACGTCGCGCCGCTACCTCGACGCGGGTCAGGCCCTCGAGCCCACCCCCGACATCGTCATCGCCCTCGGCGCGTATGGCGATATGCCGGTAACCGGGGACTGGAACGAGGACGGCATCACGGACGTGGCGGTGGTGAGCCGCGGTTCGTCCACGGCATCGAACAGCTGGAGGATGCGCTACGTGGGCAGCGAGAGCTGCACCACCGGGTGCACGCCCGATCGGCAGGTGTTCCTCCCCAGCGGCGGCGGCACATACCCGCTGGCCGGCCGCTGGCGCTAGGCGCGGGGGCGCTCCGAGCCCAGCGCCCGGCACCGGGGGCGGGCGGCGTTGCGCTCAGCCCAGAGCGCTGACCAGCTCGGCGGCCTCTGAGGCGCCGATGCGACCGGTCTTCACCATCCCCACGTCACCCGAGGCTGTGATGACGATGCCGGCGGGCACGCTCCAGATGGGAAGCGCCCCGGCCTCGGGGTGCTCATCGAGGTCGACGTCCACCACCGCGCGACCGGGTGCCGCGTCGTGGATAGCCTGCTTGGCCGCGGGGCAGCGCGGGCAGTTGGGCGCGGTGACCACCAGCAGCCACGGGCCCTCGCCCTGCAGCCCGAAGGCCTTCTTCAGGTCGTGGGCGGCCCCAACGCGGCGGATGACCTGCTTCCACGCGATGCAGCCGATGCAGATTCCCGTGATGGCCGAGAACAGGGCAACGGCGGCAACGACGCCCACCACGATCCAGCCGGCGGTCTCGAGCCCGCCGTAGAGCAGGCCGATGGCAGCGGCCATCATCGACAGGGCGATTGACTGGGCAAAGCGCACCGGGGCCGACGGCTCGAGCTCGGCGGGGCGCACGGGCAGCAGGGCGAACAGGTACGCCACCGGCGACCAGCGTGGGCCGATCATGCCCAGCAGCACCAGCACGGCGGCCACGATCACCACCGCAGGGGTCTGGAACAGCACGGCCTCGAGGCACAGCAGCCCCGTGATGGCCTGGGCGAAGCGCGGTGCCCACGGGTGCACGGCGGCGGGGGTGCGGGCGGGGAGCGAGAAGGTGCTCATCGCCCGGGAGTGTTATGCACGGGAGAGCGAAATGGCAACCGGCTCGCCGTCGATCTCGCCGTCCTCCCGATGCAGCGGGGTGAACGGAACCCCGTGGCCCACGGTCAGCTCGCTGGCCAGCACCTCACCGGCGATCCAGTGGCGATGCGCGTCGATGGCCTCGCGAATGCGCCCGGAGCCGTCGAGGTGCAGCACGATGCGGTCCTCAACCTTCAGGTCGGCGGCGCGGCGGGCCGTCTGGATGGCGCGCACCAGGTCGCGGGCAAGGCCCTCCATCTCGAGCTCGGGCGTGAGCTCGGTTGCCAGGCCCACGGCAAGCGCGCCACCCTCGGCCACGGCGTAGCCCTCCGAGGGGCGAACCTCGCGCAGGAAGTCGTCGTCGTTCAGCACCTCGTCGCGTCCGGCCACGGACACCGTGACCGACTGCCCGGCGTCGAGGGCCTGCACCGTGGCCGTGGGGTCGAGCGCCGCGACGGCCTCGGCCATCGCCGGCATCTCCTTGCCCATGCGCGGGCCCAGCGTGCGGTAGTTCG
>CAMCDF010000052.1 GCA_945873475.1 Bifidobacterium breve
CGCGCTGGCGCATGTGCGGGCCAGGGGTGCTGCGCATGAGGCGCCCGTTGAGCCTGAGCTCGACAGAGGACATCGTGCCGTCGTCGAGGGCGCGGATGCTCAGCACCGGGCTGCTGCCGCCGCGGGCCACGAGCCGCACGCGGGGGCGGGTGATGTCGTAGCGCGCCATGCCGGCGCCGGTCGCCGCATCCGGCCCCGGCGCGCCGAGGTCGCGTGCCCGCGCCACGATGTCTCCGCGCAGGGCCGGGACGTCCACGGGCCGACCTGCGGCAAGGCGCTCGTCGCGCACGAGAGCGGCGATCGCGGCCACGTGGGCGGTCGCCGCCGACGTGCCGGCCGTGCCCGGGAAGAGCCGGTTGGCCGTGACGTACGTGGGACCCACGAGATCGGGCTTCATGCGGCCATCCTGCGTGGGGCCACGCGAGGAGTACTTCTCCACCTCGCTGCCCTGCCACGCGACGGCCCCCACGGACAGCGCGCCCGCGGCGTCGCCCGGCGTGGCCACGCTGCCATCTGCGACCGCCATGGCGCCGAAGCCGACCGTGCGGGAGAACACATCCACCGGGGCATCCCCGCCCGCGGTGCGGATGACCAGCACGCGCCAGCGTCCGCCATCGACGGTGATGGGCCGTGTGCGGCGCGTGGCGTCGCTGCGCGTGACCTCCGCCCACGATCCGTCGGCCTGCTGCCGCTGCACGGAGAGAACGGCCTCCATGCCGGGCGTGCTCCAGCCCACGCCGAACGCGATGGTCTCGCCGGGCGCCGGGGTGATGGGCAACTCGGTGCCCGTGGGTGCCGCGACGCCGCGCCAGTGGCGCTGGGCGAAGTTGCCGGATGAGTTGATCCACAGCACGCCCCGCGCCGCTGCTGCGTCGACGGCGCGCGCGAGGGGGCCCGTTCCGTCGAACGGACCGCCCAGGAGCGAGTTGGAGTGGCTGACCACGGGTATTCCGTTCGCCGCGATCCACTCCACGGCCTGCACGAACCCGTCGATATCCGCGTAGTTCACGAGCACCAGGCGCGCGCCCGGGGCGACGTCGTGCACGATCTCCGCCATCCGGGTGCCGTGCTGGGTGAGCCCGCCGAGGTTGTCGCGGCCCTCGAGCCCGTTGACCGGATCGAACGACCGGGTCTCCATGACCGACATGGGCGGGAGCTGACCGGATGCGATGGAGTCCGCGAGGCCGCCGAATCCCGGGTCGAGTACCGCGACGCGTGTGGCGCTGCCATCGATGCCACGCGCCCATGCGGCGTCGGCCCCCATGCGGAATGCGCCCTGGGACACCACCGCCAGGGCGGGGGCGGCCGTGGCGGTCGCCAGTGCGGCGGCCGCGCCCATGGTCACGAGCAGACGGTTCATTCCGTTCGCAGGTAAGCAAACGGCCCGGGTGGCAAGGTGCCACCCGGGCCGTTCAGGACATGGGCTGCGTCACGCGATGCGACCGCGGGCCCCGATGACAGGCACCCGTCGGGTGCCGGTCATCCTCTCTGCGTTGCTACGAAAGGCTGACCGAACCGCCGGCCTCTTCCAGCTGGGCCTTGATCTGCTCGGCCTCGTCCTTGGCCACGCCCTCCTTGATGGTGCCCGGGGCGCCATCCACGAGGTCCTTGGCCTCCTTGAGGCCCAGGCCGGTGATCGCGCGAACGACCTTGATGACCTGGATCTTCTTGTCGCCGGCGCTGTCCAGCGTGACGGTGAAGGAGTCCTGGCCGGCGTCGCCGCCGCCCTCGCCCCCGCCACCGGCAGCCGGTGCAGCGGCAACCGCGACCGGTGCGGCAGCGCTCACGCCGAACGTCTCCTCGAGCGCCTTGATGCGCTCGCTCAGCTCGAGGACCGAAATGGCCTTGAGCTCGTCGATCCACTCCTCGGTGGTCATCGCCATGGTCAGTCTCCTTCGGTGGTGTCGTCGGCAGCCGGCTCGGCGTCCGCGGTGTCGTCGGCTGCCGGCTCCTGCGCGGCCTCCGGGGTGTCGTCGGCCGGCGCCTCGGGCGCGGCCTCAGTGGTGTCCTCTGCGCTTGCCTCGGGCTCGGTGGCCTCGGCAGCGGGTGCCTCGGCGGCCGGGGCCTCCTCGGCGGGGGCCTCCGGGGCGGGTGCTGCGGCCTCGGCAGGGGCATCCGCCGCGCGCTGCGCGTGGTATGCGCCCAGTGCACGGGCCATGCCCGAGATGAGGCTGCCGAGTGCGTTCGCGGTGCCCTGGATCGGGCTTGCGACGCCGCCGACCAGGCGGGCGAGCAGCTCGTCACGGGACGGCAGCGAGGCGAGCTGCTTGAGCTCGTCGGCCGAGATGGGGGCGCCATCGAGGATGCCGCCCTTCATGCTCAGGCGGTTCTCCGATGCCTTCGCGAAGGTGTTGAGCGCCTTCGCGATGGCCGCGGCGTCACCGTTGGCCCAGACCAGGGCGGTCTGTCCCTCGAGGTACTCGAGCAGGGACTCCTTGCCGGTCTCGTCGCAGGCGCGACGCGCGAGGGTGTTCTTGACGACCTGGAACTGGCCGCCGGTCTCGCGGAGCTTCCCGCGCAGGTCTTCGACCTCGCGGACGCTCAGCCCGTGGAACGCCGCCGCGATGACGGTGTCGCTGGTGTTGAGGCGATCCGCGATAACCGCGATGGCCTCTGCCTTCTGCTCCCTGTTCAGTTCCTCACCTCCTCCTCTGCTGGCCGCGCGAGGGCGGGCCGGGAGGAGGTGGCGCGGGGCTCATGCCCGCGCCTGCTCCGTAGGGCTCCGTCCTCACACGGGTCGGGGTCTCCCCCTGGTTCAAGGCGACCGGATGGCCGCCCCCGTGATCTTCGGTCGGTTGCTCTGTGCGGTGCTGCCGCGCTAGGCGGTGGCCTCCTCGAGCAGGTTCTGGGTGTACTGCGGGTCGATGTCGATGCCGGGGCCCATGGTCTGGGCGATGCTGATCGACTTGATGTACTTGCCCTTCGACGCGGCCGGCTTGGCGCGCAGGATCTCGTCGAGGATGGCGGCGTAGTTCTCGGTGAGCTGCTCGGGCGTGAACGACTTCTTCCCGAGGCCGATGTGCACGATGCCCGCGCGGTCGGTGCGGTACTCGACCTTTCCGCCGATGACATCGGTGACGGCCTTGCCCACGTCGAACGTGACGGTGCCGGTCTTGGGGTTGGGCATCTTGCCCGACGGGCCGAGCACGCGGCCGAGGCGGCCGACGGCGCCCATCATGTCGGGGGTGGCGATGGCCACGTCGAAGTCGCTGAAGCCCTCCTCGACCTTCTTGACCAGGTCCTCGCCGCCCACGTACTGCGCGCCGGCCTCCTCGGCCTCACGCGCCTTCTCGCCCTCGGCGAACACCGCGACGGTGACCGAGCGGCCGGTTCCGTGGGGCAGCGCGATGGTGCCGCGCAGCTGCTCCTCGGCGTGGCGCACGTTCACGCCAAGGCGGAAGTGGGCCTCGACGGTGGTGTCGAAGCGGGCGACCTCCTGGCTGACCAGCAGCCGGAAGGCGTCGAGCGGGCGGTAGTTGCCCGCCGGGTCGATCTGCGCCTTGGCGTCGTCGTAACGCTTGCCGTGCTTCGCCATTCCTAGCCCTCCACCGTGACGCCCATCGAGCGGGCGGTGCCCGCGATCATGGTGATGGCGGCGTCGACGTCGTTCGCGTTCAGGTCCTGCATCTTCGTCTCGGCGATCTGCTGCAGCTGCGCCCGGGTGATGGTGCCCACCTTCGTGCGGTGCGACTCGGGCGAGCCCTTCGGAAGCTTGATGGCCTCCTTGATGAGCACGGCCGCGGGCGGGGTCTTGGTGATGAACGAGAACGAGCGGTCCTCGTACACCGAGATCTCCACCGGCGTGATGACGCCGCCCAGGTTCTGCGTCTCGGCGTTGAACGCCTTGCAGAAGTCCATGATGTTGATGCTCGCGGCACCGAGTGCCGGACCCACCGGCGGTGCCGGCGAGGCACCCCCCGCGGGGATGTGGAGCTTGATGATCTGCAGGACCTTCTTCGCCATCTGGGCGTGACCTTCCGGAACGGGGCCGTCTCGAGCGGCCCGGGATCATACATCCGCGCGCGCGAATGACCAGCGGAAGCCGCCGGTCGCCCGCGCAGGCGGCCTTACGTCAGCTTCTTCACCTGGTCGAACGACAGCTCGGCAGGCGTCTCGCGGCCGAAGATGGACACCAGGACCTTCACGCGTCCCTGCTCGGCGTTGATCTCCGCGATCTCGCCGGTGAAGTCGGACAGCGGACCCGAGATGACCTTGATGCTCTCGCCCACCGTGAACTCGGCGCGCACCTTGACGCGCGTCTCGGTCTGGGTGTGCAGGAGGCGGTCGACCTCGGAGCGCGTGAGCGGCGGCGGGCGGTGGTCGTCGTTCTTCGTGGCGCCCACGAAGCCGGTGACCCCGGGGGTCTCCTTGATGAGCGACCAGGCGTCGTCGTCGCCCATGTCCATGTTCACGAGCACGTAGCCCGGCAGGGTGCGCCGCTCGGTCTGGACCTTCTGGCCGTCCTTGTTGGTCTCGACGACCTGCTCGGTCGGCACGACGATCTCCCGGATCGATCGACGCCTGTGCTGCGTCTCGACACGGCGGAGGATGTTGGCCCTCACCTTGTTCTCATGACCCGAGTAGGTGTTGATGACATACCAGCGCAGCAAGTACTTCTCCTAGAAGACGGCGTCGACGAGCGTGCTCATGAGCGCATCGACGAGGCCGAGGTAGATCGCCACGATGGCGACGAAGATCAGGACGACGGCGGTGGCCTGGAAGAGCTGTGCCCGGTTGGGCCAGGTCACCTTCTTGAGCTCGGTGACGACCTCGCCCACGTAACGACGGCTGCGGCTTTCCTGGACCGACTTGGTCACCGCGCCGGACTTCTCGTTCTTCGGCTGCTGGCGCGGCCGGGGCTGCGCCTTCGCCTGCCCTCCACCGGACGACTTGTTGCGTCGGCGCCCGGGTACGGGAGGGGGTTCGGCCCCGCCGGGGCCGGTCTCGTCGGGGTCTGGCTCCCCGGAAGTCTGGCCCTTTGACGGGCGAATGCGTGCCATCTGCCTGGCGACCTTCTCAGTCTGTCGCGTTCTGCTGGACAGGGCCGGAGGGACTCGAACCCCCAACCCCCGGTTTTGGAGACCGGTGCTCTACCAATTGAGCTACGACCCTACGTCCCCCGCGCCGGCGAGCCGGCGTAACTGCCCTACCGCGTCTCGCGGTGCTCCGTGTGCCGGCCGCACCAGCGGCAGTACTTCGCAAGCGACACGCGGTCGGGCGTGTTGCGCTTGCTCTTATTGGACTGGTAATTGCGCCTCTTGCAGTCCTGGCATGCCAGGGTCACGGCGATGCGCTGGCCGGTCTTGCCCACAGGGAAGCCTCCGGTCGTTGGCGGGTCCGGGAAGGTACCACAGACATTTCATTGCCCCGGTACCCTCCCGCCATGACCGCTGAATGGAGTGACTGGTACACGCGGGAGGACGTCACGGGGTGGGTGCTCCCCCGCATCCTCCGGGACCGCGCCGAGGCGCATCCCGACCGGCCGTACGTCCGGTTCGGAACCGGCGAGTGGGTGACCTACGGGGACATCGACGCGCGGGCCAACCGCATCGCCAATGCGCTCATCGCGCGCGGCCTGCGCAAGGGCGAGTGCGTGTCGACGCTCATGCCGAACTCGGTCGATCAGGTGGCCCTGTGGTTCGGCATCCTCCGGGCGGGCGGCGTGCAGTCGCCCATCAACCTCGCCTACCGCGGCGACTTCCTGTCGTGGGTCATCAACCTGCCCGAGTCGCGGTTCCTGGTGATCAGCGACGACCTGCTCGACCGGCTCGACCACGTGGCGGCCGAGCTGCCGGTGCTCGAGCACGTCTTCGTGTGGGAGTCAGGCGAGCGCACCGGCCCGGACCCACGCGTGGCGCACGAGCCGTTCGCGGTGCTGGACGACGCCCCCGACTCGGACCCCGGCGTGGAGGTCTCGTGGGTTGACGATGCCCGCATCATGTTCACCTCCGGCACCACCGGTCGCAGCAAGGGCGTGATCAAGCAGCACGCATCCGATTACTTCTCGGGCCGCACCTACATCGAGGTGTGCGGCGTCACCGAGGACGACGTCTTCTACACGTGCCTGCCGCTCTTCCACAGCAATGCCCAGGTACTCAACTGCTACCCGGCCCTCATCGCCGGCGCGCGCATCCAGTTGTCGGCGAGGTACTCGTCGACCAACTTCTGGCGCGAGGTCGCCGAGTGCGGCGCGACCATCCTCAACACGGTCAGCGCGATGAACTACTTCATCTGGAACACCGAGCCGGGTGAGCTTGACCGCGCCCACAAGGTGCAGCGCATCATGGCCATGCCCGCGCCCAAGGACATCTACTACGAGTTCATGGAGCGCTTCGGGGTTCGCTGGCACGAGGGCTACGGCCTGACCGAGACCGGCATGGTCACCTACGTGCCGCCGGGCATCGAGAAGCCGGGCTCGTGCGGCATGGCCAGCCCGGGATTCGAGGTGAGCGTGGTCGAGCCCGGCACCGACCGCCCCCGGCCCGCGGGCGAGCCCGGCGAGATCGTGGTGGACATGAAGTTGCCCAACATCGTCATGCGCGCCTATGCCGGAATGCCCGAGAAGACCGCCGAGGACTTCAAGAACCTCAAGCTGCACACCGGCGACCTGGGCGTGATGGACGACGACGGGTTCCTGTACTTCAAGGACCGCGTGAAGGACTACATACGGCGTCGCGGCGAGAACGTGTCGTCCATGGAAGTGGAGCGCATCGTGGCTTCCCACCCCGGGGTGCTCGAGGCAGCCGCGGTCGGCGTGGCCGCCGGCGAGGGCGCCGGGTCGGAGCAGGAGATCCTGATCTGCATCGTGCCGCGCGAGGGCGTGCCGGACCCCCACGAGCTGCTGACCTACTGCAGCGACAAGATGCCCTACTTCGCAGTGCCGCGGTACGTGCGATTCATGGAGCACCTGCCGAAGACCCCGACCGAGCGGGTGCGCAAGGTCGAGCTGCGCGAGCTGCCCCTGGACGACGGCGTCTACGACCGCGTCGTGAGCGGCCCCGAGATCAAGGCGTGACCTACGACGACGAGCTCGACCTGGGTGACGCCGCGGCGTTCATCCTGGGCGAGCGCCCCGGGCTGCACGAGGACGCCGTGTGGACGGTGCTTAACGAGCTGCAGGACCCTCCCGTGAGGAACGCCGACGGCATGGCCGTGGACCTCATCACGCGCCTGCACCCGGGAATGCGCGCGAAGGACATCCGGATGATCCTGGACGAGTGGCGCGAGTACGCCCGGCTTGCCCAGGAAGAGGACTGGGATTGACCTGGAGCCGCCCGCCCTTCTGCCTCTGGTCGTGATGTGGCAGCGCGCTGGCACGGGTGCGGACGGGTTCCACCCCTCTCGGGGCGGCTAGCGCCTTCGGGCTGCCTGCTTACCCAGCAGGATCTCCCGCGCCGCGTTGAGCGCCACCGTCATGTCGGCGGCGCGCTGCTGGAGGTCGGGGTGCAACTCGGCCACGCGGTCGGGGTGGCAGCGGGCCACCTGACGGCGCCACGCGCGCTCGACCTCGTCGGGTGACGGCCTGGGGCCCAGGCCGAGCAGGTCGGCGGCCTCTGCGGCGCTGGTGGGCGTGGTGAACGTGGCCGACTGCTGCTTCTCGAGCAGGCCCTGGGCCAGGGTGCGAAGCCGCGCCTTCTCCGCCTGGATCGCGCCCCACTCGTCATCGAGGGCCTCCTGCCGCTCGGCGAGGTGCGCACGCTCCTCACGCACCTCCTCCGCCAGCGACGCCAGGGCGCGGTCGCGCGACCCGGAATCCGAACGCAGGAGCTCGATCATGACCTCGGGGTCGGCGGGGGCGGGACGGTCGTCGGGCACCGCGCGCCCCTGACCGGACTGCCCCTGCCGCACCAGGCCGATGACCTCGTCGAGTCCGTGGTGCGCCGAGTTCGACATCGAGGGACCATCCGACGGGGCCAGGCGCACGAGTGCGAGGGAGTCCCATGCCGGATCGGTGATGAAGGCTGCCGACGACCGGCCGGCCAGCATCACCCTGCGCTCGGGGTTCGCGCGGTGCCCCAGCAGCGCGAACCGGGCATCGGGGGCGTCACCACCGCGCAACGCGGAGACCTCGTCGGCCAGGTCGTCGAGCCTGCGGGCGACCTCGCGGCCATCCGGCCCCTCGGGCTTCACGGCGCGTGCCGCGGCCAGCGCCCGGTCGAGTCCCTCGGCCTCGGGGGACTGGCCAACCGCGAGCACGGCCCACCAGCGGGTCCACGGGTCGTCGTCAGGGGCCGCCGCCAGCGCGCGGCCGGCCTCTGCCGGGTGGTCCAGCGCCAGCAGGACGGCCGCCAGCGCCGGTCGGGCCGCCCGGTCGCCCATGGCCACCGCCATGCCGAGCACCGCCACCTGACGCCAACGAGCGGCGTCACCGCGGGGCGGTGCGGATGCGGCTGCGGCGGAGAAGCGGTCGGTCACGGGGGCAACGGTAGTGCAGCCACCGCGCCCACCGGCGCGAGAGCGCCCGGCGCCGGTCGCGGGGCATACCGCGCGAGCGCAATGCGACGATCAGCCCATGCCGAACCGACTCGCCGACGAGGCCTCGCTCTACCTGAGGCAGCACGCCGACAACCCCGTCGACTGGTGGCCGTGGTGCGACGAGGCCTTCGCCGACGCCCGCGAGCGCGACGTTCCGGTGCTGCTGTCGGTGGGCTACTCGTCGTGCCACTGGTGCCACGTGATGGCGCATGAGTCGTTCGAGGACCCCTCGACCGCCGGGATGATGAACGGCGACTTCACGCCGGTGAAGGTGGACCGCGAGGAGCGCCCCGATGTCGACGCCCTGTACATGCAGGCGACGCTCGCGATGACCGGGCAGGGCGGCTGGCCGATGACCGTCTTCCTCACCCCGGCAGGCGAGCCCTTCTACGCCGGCACCTACTTCCCGCCCGAGCCGCGCCACGGCATGGCGTCGTTCATCCAGGTGATGGAGGGGGTCACCGAGGCCTGGCGCGAGCGGCGCGACCAGGTGATGCGCCAGGCCGAGGCCCTCACGCGGGGCATGCGCGAGCAGTCGGCGATCGCCGTGCCCCCCTCCCCGCCACCCGGCGACGTGGTCGCGGGGGCGCTCGGGCGCCTCGGCGAGCTGTACGACGACGGCAACGGGGGCTTCGGCGGGGCGCCCAAGTTCCCGCCGTCGGTGACCATCGACCTGCTGCTGCGTCGGCACTGGGCCGGACGCGACGACGGGCGGGCGCTGGCCATGGCCGTGGGCACTCTGGACGCCATGGCGGCCGGTGGGGTGTTCGACCAGGTGGGCGGCGGGTTCCACCGCTACTCGGTGGACGACATCTGGCTGGTGCCGCACTTCGAGAAGATGCTGTACGACAACGCCCTGCTGCTTCGCGACTACGCCCTTGCGCTGAGGCTCACGGGCGACGACCGGCACGGTGTGGTGGCCCAGCGCGTCGCCGGGTACCTGCTGCGCGAGATGCGCGTGGACGGCGGCGCGTTCGCCGCCGCGCAGGACGCCGACTCGCCGGGTGGCGAAGGCGCGTTCTTCACATGGACTCCCGAGGAGGTCCGCCAGGTGCTCGACCCGGCAGCGGCAGACGCCGTGATCGCGCGCTTTGGCCTGACTGACCGGGGCAACTTCGAGGGCCGGAACATCCTGCGCGTGGTGGGACCCGACTCGCCGCTGGTAGGGCCGGCCCTGGACTCCCTGTACGGGGCCCGGTCGTCGCGTGCGGCCCCCGCGCGCGACGACAAGGTCATCGCCTCGTGGAACGGGCTGGCCATCGGCGCCCTGGCCGAGGCCGGCATGGGAATGCGCAGGCCCGACTGGGTGGCAGCGGCGGGCGAGGCCGCGCGCTTCGTGCTGGACGAGATGATCGTGGGAGGGCGCCTGATGCGGGTGCATGCCGATGGGCGCGCCCGCCACCTGGCGACGCTCGACGACCACGCCGACCTTGCCGACGGGCTGCTTGCGCTCTACGCGGCCGACTTCGACCCCGCATGGGTGGAGGCCGCGCGATCGCTGGCAGACGCCATGCTCGAGCTGTTCGCCGATGGGGCAGGCGCGGGCTTCTTCATGTCGGGATCCGACGCGCCGGCCCTGGTGGCGCGCACGCGGGACCTGGAGGACCACCCATCCCCCGCCGGCAACTCGCAGGCCGCGTGGGTGCTGGCCCGGCTGCAGCTGCTCACGGGCGACACCCGCTTCGCCGACGCGGCGCGCGGTGCGGTGGCCGTGGTGGCCGAGCAGGCCGGGCGCTGGCCCCAGGCGTTCTCGCGCGCCCTCGCCACCATCGACCTGCTCTCGTCACCCCCGGTCGAGGTGGCGGTGATGGGACGGCTCGACGACCCCCGTACCGTGGCGCTGGTGGATGCCGCACGCACCGCCGCCGGGCCCTATGCGGTGGTGGCGGCGGGAGACCCCGACGACCCACGGGCGGCGGCGGCCGTGCCCCTGCTGGCCGGAAGGCCGCTGGTGGACGGGGCTCCTGCCGCATATGCATGCAGCGGCTTCGCGTGCCGTGCCCCGGTTTCCGACCCATCTGTGCTGATGTCGGTGCTGCGCGGCGACTGACCCCCTATCCTCCTGCGCATGGCTGACCTCGACGAGATCCGCACGATGATCGAACAGGCACTTCCCGGCTCGACGGTGGAGGTGCAGGACCACGGCGGCGGGGATCACCTGTCCGCGGTGGTCGTGGCCCCGCAGTTCGAGGGCATGAGCCGCATCGACCAGCACAAGGCCGTGTACGCCGCCGTCCAGGCGCGAATCGACGACGGCCAGATACACGCACTCGCCCTCAAGACCCGCACCCCGGAGGCCCCATGAGCGACGTCAGCACGATGACCGAGGATGAGATCCTCGAGGCGATCAAGTCCGAGGTCGCGGCCAACCGCGTGTTCCTCTACATGAAGGGCACTCCCGACGCGCCCGCCTGCGGCTTCTCGATGCGCGTGGTGCAGATCCTCGAGCTGGTCGGGGTGGAGTACGGATCCCGCAACATCCTCGAGGACCCCCGCGTGCGCATGGTGCTGTCGCAGTGGTCGGACTGGCCCACCATCCCGCAGCTGTTCGTGGACGGCAAGCTGGTGGGCGGCTGCGACATCGTGACCGAGCTGTACCAGGACGGCGAGCTCCAGCAGATGGTGCCCTCCTCGTGAGCAGCCACCCGCTCGAGTTCTCGGAGGACCTCCAGGACACATCTCCCGCCACGCGCATCGGGCTCTCCGGCGCGGGGGTCACGCGGTCGGCGAAGGCGATCCGCCTGGCCTTCGGGGGCGGCGAGCACTACATGGACGCCACCGTCGAGTGCGTGGTCGACCTCGACCCCGACCAGAAGGGCGTACACATGTCGCGCTTCGAGGAGGAGGTCAACGAGGCCATCGACACGGTGCTCATCGGCGAGGCCGTGGCCATCGAGGCGCTGGCCGAGCACATCGCCCAGCGGGTGGTGGAGCGCCAGGGAGCCGTGCGGGGAATGGCGACCATCCGCGCGCGCTACCCGGTGGAGAAGCGCACGCCCGTGACCGACGTGGCCACGCAGGAGATGTACGGCCTCATCGGCATGGCGGCCGCGCGCGTGGGATCGAGCCGGCGCGCCGTGGGCGTGTCGGCCCAGGGGATGAACGCCTGCCCGTGCGCGCAGGGCCTGGTGCGCGAGCAGGCCGAGGCCGCCCTGGCGGCAGATGGCTTCAGCCCCGACGAGATCGCGCGCATCGTCGCGCGCGTGCCCATCGCCACCCACAACCAGCGCGCCCGCGGCACCCTGATGGTGGGCACCCCCGACGGTGCCGACGTGCCGGCCGACGCCCTGATCGAGATCGTCGAGGACGGCATGTCGTCGGAGATCTACGAACTGCTCAAGCGCCCCGACGAGCTCTACGTGGTGGACAAGGCCCACCGGCGCCCCCGGTTCGTCGAGGACTCCGTGCGCGAGATGATCGCCGGCGTCATCGCCCGGTTCCCGGCCCTGCCCGACGGGTCGTTCGTCTCGGCCCACCAGGAGAACTACGAGACCATCCACACCCACGACGTCGAGGCCGTTCGCCATGGCCTGCTCGGCGAGATGCGCGCGGAGGTCGCCGGCGGCGCCCACGCCCACCGCCACCTGACCCTGCCGGAATGGCTCGACGGCCCCAGCTGATTCTCCCGGGGTAGCGCTCCGTTGCGGCAGGGGTTCATCACTACCCCCGCCGAAAAAGCGCGAGAGGCGGGAGGCCCGTCGTATCGGGGTGGCGGCGATCGCAGCCGGGGATGATGCATTTGCGGTCCCCGCAAATGCCGATCCCGTTTCGGC
>CAMCDF010000053.1 GCA_945873475.1 Bifidobacterium breve
CTCGATGCGCTCGATCTGCGCGGGGGTGAGGTCGGCGCCCAGAATGCGCTCGGCAAGCACCTTCGAGTGCTCGTCACCGCGCAGTGCCTCTCGGCGGAGATCCTCGCGATCGGCCCGTGCCGTGTGGTGCCAGCAGAACGGGCTGGTCATGTACGGCGTCTGCATGCAGCGGCGCCCGTGGGCGGCGACGGCCTTGCAGCGGCTGATGGTGACGGTGGACTCGCGCATCGAGGGCTCCATTTGCGTGCGGAACACGGGAATCCGCACTGGTGATTGATGATGCAACCAATCTACCAGACAGTGTAAGGCTGGCCAAACGGGTATGGCGCGGCGATTTCGGCAGCGTGATGCCGACGATGGTTGCGGCAGGGCGGGGGCTTCCCTACGATTCGCCGTCGTTCACGGGCGGTGCCGCTGCCGCCTGCTCATGTATCGGAGAACCGTGCCCACCGCATACCCCACCAAGTCGACGAAGAGCGCCAAGCCCGGAGAGGTCGACCGCCGCTGGTACATCGTCGATGCCGAGGGCAAGAACCTCGGCCGCCTCGCAGCCACCATCGCCGAGACGCTCCGCGGAAAGCGGTCGCCGTTCTACACGCCGCACACCGACTGCGGTGACTTCGTGGTCGTCATCAACGCCGAGAAGATCGCGGTGACGGGCCAGAAGATGGACGAGAAGCTCTACTGGCGCCACTCGGGCTACCCGGGCGGCATCCGCAAGCGCACCCTGCGCGAGCAGCTCGACCGCCGTCCCGAGGAGGTCATCCGCATGGCCGTCCGCGGGATGCTCCCCAAGAACTCCCTCGGCAGGAAGCAGCTGCTGAAGATGAAGGTCTACGCCGGCCCCGAGCACCCGCACGAGGCACAGTCGCCCGAGCCCCTCAGGCTCGAGAGGAAGGTCACCGCATGAGCACCGCCCAGGTCCGCATCCAGGCAACCGGCAAGCGCAAGACGTCGGTCGCCCGCATCATCCTGGAGCCCGGCGACGGCACCATCACGTGCAACGGCCGCCCGATCGACGACTTCTTCGGTCGCAAGGTGCTGGTCACCGAGGCCAAGTCGCCGCTGGTCATCGCCGGCGTCGAGGGCCAGTTCAACGTGAAGGCCCGCCTCGATGGCGGTGGCATCTCCGGCCAGGCCGGCGCGCTGCGCCACGCCGTGGCCCGTGCCCTCGTCGAGATGGACGAGAACCTGCGCCCCGAGCTGAAGCGCGAGGGCTTCCTCACGCGTGACGCGCGCGAGAAGGAGCGCAAGAAGGCGGGCCTCAAGGGCGCCCGCAAGCGTCCCCAGTTCTCGAAGCGCTGAGCGGCCAGGCGCCCCCGGCCCGGAGCCTCTTCGGGACGGACGGCGTCCGCGGGGTCGCGAACGCCGACCTCACCCCCGAGCTGGCGATGGCCATCGGCCGCGCCCTCGGGTTGTCCGTGGGAGGACCCGCCGCAGTCCTGGTGGGCCGCGACACCCGGCGCAGCGGCAGGCTCCTCGAGTCTGCCCTGGCCGCGGGCATCGCGTCTGCGGGCGTCGACGTGGTGATCGGCGGGGTGCTGCCCACTCCGGCGGTCGCCGAGCTGGTGGCGGCTGACGACGCCTTCGGCGCCGGCGTGGTCATCAGCGCCTCGCACAACCCGTTTCCCGACAACGGCATCAAGGTGTTCGGACCGGACGGCTTCAAGCTGCCCGACCACGCCGAGGCCGAGCTCGAGGCGCTCGTCGGCGACCCCGCCGGCCCGCGGCCCACGGGGGGCGACGTGGGGGAGATCCTCGAGTGGGATGGCGCCGCCGACAGGTATTGCGAGACCCTCATCGCCCGTGCCGGGGTGCGCCTCGACGGCCTGCGCGTTGCCATCGACTGCGCCCACGGCGCCACGGTGGTCACCGCACCGCGGGTGCTGGAGGCACTCGGGGCCGAGGTGGTGGCCATCGGCACCGACCCCGACGGCGTGAACATCAACGTCGACTGCGGCTCGACCCACCTGGGCGCCCTGCAGGCGCTGGTGAGGGAGTCGGGCGCTGATGTGGGGCTCGCCTTCGATGGCGATGGCGACCGGGTGCTGGCCGTCGACGGCGCCGGCGAGGTGGTGGATGGCGATCAGGTGCTCGCGGCGCTGGCCGTGTGGCTGAACGAGCGCGGCGAGCTTCCGGGCCCGGCGGTGGTCACCACCAGCATGACCAACCTGGGGTTCCGGCGCGCGATGGCCGACCACGGCATCGAGGTGCGCTGGACCGACGTGGGCGACCGCTACGTGCTGGCCGAGATGCGTGCCGGCGGGTTCGTGCTGGGCGGTGAGCAGAGCGGGCACCTCATCCACCTGCCCAGCGGCCCGACGGGCGACGGGCTCTCGGGCGGCATCCTGCTGCTGCATGCAACCCGCGACCGGGGCATCACGCTGCACGACGCCGCCGCGGTGATGACCCGCATGCCGCAGCAGCTCGTGAGCATCCGCGTCGAGCGCAAGGGCGAACTGGGCGATGCGGCCGAGGTCTGGGACCTGGTGCGCGCCCACGAGGCCGATCTCGGGGACGACGGCCGCATCGTGCTGCGGGCATCGGGCACGGAGCCGCTGGTGCGCGTGATGGTGGAGGCCCCGACGTCCGACCAGTGCGACAAGATCGCCGCCGAGATCGCGGAGGCCGCCGGCCGTGCGCTGGGGTTGGTCGAGGGAGGCCACTGATATGTGCGGCATCATCGGATACGTCGGCGGGCGCCCATGCGAGGAACTCATCCTCTCGGGGCTGGAGCGCCTGGAGTACCGCGGGTACGACTCCGCCGGAATGGTGCTGCTCGACACCGAGGGGCTGCGCACCGTGCGGGCCGTGGGCAACCTGGCCGAGCTGCGCAAGGCGGCGCACGCCACGGGTATCGACGCCTCCCCGGCCACCATGGGCATGGGCCACACGCGCTGGGCCACGCACGGCAGGGTGACCGAGGCCAACGCGCACCCGCACTCAGACGCCTCGGGTCGCATCAGCGTGGTGATGAACGGCATCGTCGAGAACTACGCCCGCCTGCGGTCAGAGCTGCAGGACGACGGCGTGGTGTTCCTCAGCGAGACCGACGCCGAGGTCATCCCGCATCTGATCTCGCGCCACTACGAGGGCGACCTGGTGGCCGCCATGCGTGCGGCCGTCGAACGCCTCGAGGGGCACTTCACCATCGTGGCGGCCAGCGCCGGGGAGCCCGGCCGTCTTGTGGCCTACCGCCAGGAGACCCCCCTGGTGATCGGCGTGGGCGACGGCGAGCGCTTTGTGGCATCGGCCATCCCGGCCTTCCTGCCCGAGACCCGCGACACGATCCTGGTGGAGTCGGGCGAGATCGTGGTGGTCGAGGCCGACTCCGTGAGCATCCACGACGCCTCGGGCACGGTGGAGCGCGGCATCACCCGCATCGACTGGGACGAGGACGCCGCAGAGAAGGGTGGTTTCGACACCTTCATGCTCAAGGAGATCCACGAGCAGCCCTCCGCCCTGCGCGACACCATCGGCGACCGCCTGCACCGCGAGGGCGAGGTCGACCTGCCGGGCCTCGGGCTCGACGACGCAGCCCTCGCCCGCGTGGAGCGCGTGCACATCGTGGCGTGCGGCACCTCGTTCCACGCGGGGCTGGTCGGGCGCTACCTCATCGAGGACTGGGCCCAGGTGCCCGTGCACGTGGAGGTCGCCAGCGAGTACCGGTACCGCACCTGCCTCGCGGGCCCCGGTGACCTGGTGATCGGCATCACCCAGAGCGGCGAGACGGCCGACACCCTCGCGGCCATGCGCGTGGCGCGTGAGCGCGGGGCGCACGTGGTGGCGCTCACGAACATCATGGGTTCCCAGGCGGTGCGCGACGCCGACGGCGTGCTGTACACCCGCGCCGGCCTCGAGATCGGCGTGGCCGCCACGAAGACCCACACCGCGCAGGTTGTGGCCCTGGCCCTGCTGGCGCTCAAGCTCGGGCGTGCGCGGCATGTGCTGTCGGCGGCCGGCGCCGCCGACCTGGGCGACGAACTGCAGCGCATCCCCGACCTGGTGCAGGAGTACCTCGACTCCCCCGACGCCCGTCATGCGATGGAGGTGGGGGAGAAGTACGCCGACCGTCCGTTCTTCCTCTACCTGGGCCGGCACGTGGGCATGCCCGTCTCGTACGAGGGCGCCCTGAAGCTCAAGGAGATCTCGTACGTGCCCACCGAGGCCTATCCGGCGGGCGAGATGAAGCACGGGCCCATCGCGCTGCTCGACGACGGCTCGCCCGTGGTCGTGGTGGCCACCGACGGTCACGTGTTCGACAAGGTGGTCTCCAACATCCAGGAGGTCCGTGCCCGGGGAGCCCAGGTGATCGCCGTCGCCACCCGTGGCAACGAGGAGATCACCGAGCATGCCGACGACGTCATGTTCGTGCCGCGCACGCCCCCGCTGCTGTCGTCGATCCTCGCCGTGGTGCCGCTGCAGTTGTTCGCCTATGCGGTGGCCCGTGCCCGCGGGCTCAACGTCGACCAGCCGCGCAACCTGGCGAAGACGGTGACCGTCGAGTGACCCCGCCGATGGGCACGGGGATCCTCGGCATCGGCATCGATCTCATCGAGATCGACCGCATCGAGCGGGCCCTCGAGCGCCATCCCCGGTTCGCCCAGCGGTGCTTCACCCCGGCCGAGGAGGCCTACTGCGCGTCGCGGGCCTACCCGCCCCAGCACTTCGCCGCGCGCTTCGCGGCGAAGGAGGCCATCGGCAAGGCCCTCGGAATTGGCATGACCCGCTGGCACGAGGCCGAGGTCGTGCGCGGACGCGGTGCGCCCACGGCAATCCTCACCGGCAACTGCCTGCGCCGGGCCGGTGACCTGGGCGTGGTGGAGGTGATGCTGTCGCTCACGCACTCCCGTGGCATGGCGGCTGCGGTGGCGATCCTGAGGGGCGCCTAGCGTCGTCAATAGGATGTCGGGCGTGTCTCTGATGCCCGGACTCATCCCGCTGCACGACGCCGCCTCGGTGCGCGACGCCGACGCGCGCGCGATCGCGTCCGGAACCCCCGGTCAGGTGCTCATGGAGACCGCCGGCCTGCTTGCCGCCCGCGAGGCCCTGGCCTCGTTCCCGGCGGGCTCCGCGGCCACCGTTCTGGTGGGGCCCGGCAACAATGGCGGCGATGGCATGGTGGTTGCGCGCCTGCTGGCCGAGGCCGGGTGGGACGTGCGCGTGCAGGCCCCCGGGGCGCGGGCGCCGGAGACGCCCGATGGTGTCCTCATGACCACGCGGGCGGCAGACGCGGGAATCGCGGTTGACGATGTCGACCTCGACGCCCTCAGGCGCGGCGGGCGCGTTGTGGTGGACGCCCTGCTGGGCACGGGTACCACGGGTGCCCCCCGCGGCGCCATGGCCGACGTGGTGGGCGCCGTGCGCGAGTCGGGAGCCCCCGTGCTGGCGCTGGACATCCCCACGGGGGTGGACGCCGATACGGGCGCTGCCCCCGGCCCTGCCATCCGTGCCGATGTGACGGTGACCTTCGCCGCCGACAAGGTGGGGCTGCACGTGGCGCCCGGGCGCGAGCTGGCGGGACGCGTGGTGGTGGCCGACATCGGCATTCCGCCCACCACGCTGGGTGATGCTGCTGCATGGCTGGCGACGGATGGGGCGGTGCGCGGAATTCCGTCGAAGGGCGCCGCAGACGACAAGTACCGCGCCGGTGGGGTGCTTGTGGTTGGCGGCGCCCCGGGCATGAGCGGCGCCGTGCGGCTGTCGACGCGCGCGGCCCTGCGCGGCGGCGCGGGCATCGTGGTCGCCTGCGTGCCCGATGTGGTGCGCCTGGAGGTTGCCCTCGGCACTCCCGAGGTCATGGTGAACGCGCTCGACCTCGACGAGGTGATGCTGCAGGCCGCCCGGGTATCCGCCGTGGCGGTCGGGCCGGGCATCGGTCGTGACGCCGGAACGGCCTTGCTGCTGCGTGCCCTGCTTGCCGGCATCGGGCACCCGATGGTGCTTGATGCCGACGGCCTGTGGCACCTGGGTGACGACCTGGCGTCGCTGCGGGGGCGCCCCGGTGCCACCGTCATCACCCCGCACGCGGGCGAGGCCGCGCGCCTGCTCGGGTGCGAGCGCGCCGACGTCGAGGCCGGTCGGCTGGACGCCGCGCGCGAGCTTGCGGCCCGATCTGGCGCGGTGGCCCTGCTCAAGGGCCCCGGAACCATCGTGTGCGCCCCCGATGCGGCACCCGTGGTGCTCGAGGGCGGTACGCCCGCGCTCGCCACCGCCGGGTCGGGCGACGTGCTCACGGGCATCATCGCGGCCCTCCTGGCCCGGGGCATGGGCCCGGCTGATGCAGCCACGTGCGGCGCTGCCCTGCATGCGCGCGCCGCGGTGCGGGCCGGCATGGGTGACGGCACCATCGCATCCGACATCATCGAAGCCCTTCCAGCGGCGCTCGACGCGCAGGTGCACCCATGAGCGACGCCCGGTCCATCGCCACCATCGACCTGACGGCCCTCAGGCACAACGCGTCGCGGCTCGCGCGCGCCGCGGGGGGCGCGGAGCTGATGGCCGTGGTGAAGGCCAACGGCTACGGGCACGGCGCCGTGCCGTGCGCGCAGGCGGCACTCGACGGTGGGGCCGGCAGCCTCGCCGTGGCCAGCGTCGAGGAGGCCGAGGAACTGCGCCTCGGCGGCGTGTCCGCGCGCATCCTCATCATGAGCCCCCTGGCCGGTGCGGGCTTCGATCGCGCCCTGGCCGCCGGGTGCGAGGTGGTGGTGGGCGACGACGCCGGCGTGCGGGGAATGGCCGCTGCAGCCGGCCCGGGTCGGCCTGCACGTGTGCACGTGGAGGTCGACACCGGCATGGGGCGCCTGGGGGTGGCCCCGGATGGCGCCATGGCGCTGGCCGAGGCCGCCGACGCGGCGGGGTGCGAGGTGGTGGGGCTGATGACCCACTTCGCCACCGCAGATGAGCGCGTGGGCCCGGAGGCCGGCTTCATGATGGAGCAGCTCGTGAGGTTCCGGCAGCTGGTGCCGGCGTTCCGCGATCGTTTCCCCGGTGCGCAGGTGCATGCCTCGAACAGCGCCGCCACCCTGCGTGATCCCGATGCGGCGTTCGACATGGTGCGCTGCGGCATCGCGCTGTACGGCTGCTCGCCCTTCGGCGGCGACCCGTCCGACGACGACCTCATCCCGGTCATGCACTGGACATCGCGCCTCGCGCAGGTGAAGCCGTTCACGTCGCGCATGAGCGCGGGCTACGGGCGCACCTGGCGCGCGGCGCGCGGCACCTGGGTGGGAATCATCCCGGTGGGCTACGCGGACGGCTTCTCGCGTGATCTCTCCAACAACGACGAGGTCCTGGTGGGTGGCCGCCGCGTGCCCGTGGTGGGCACCGTGTCGATGGACCTCGTGGCAGTCGACCTCGGTCCCGAGGCGGTCGAGCGGGGAGGGGAGGAGGTGGTGATCATCGGCCGGCAGGGCGACGAGCGCATCACCGCCGACGAGATCGCCCGGCGCCGCGGATCGATCTCGTACGAGGTCACGTGCGCCGTGAGCCCGCGCGTGGCGCGGGTGCACCAGGGGTGACGGCGGGCCTCGACGCCCGGGCGCTGACCGCGCCCCTCGCCGCGCTGACGGCTCCCGCGTGGGTGGTGGGGGGAGGCCTGCGGGACGCCCTGCTCGGCCGACCCGTGGCCGACCTCGACGTGGTGACCACCGGCGACCCGGAAGCCGAGGCCCGCGCGCTCGGGCGCGCGCACGGGGCATCGCGATTCCAGCTGTCGCGCGACTTCGGGGCGTGGCGGCTCACGGGCGGAGACCTGCCCTGCCAGGTGGACATCATGCCGGTGCTGGGCGACGGGCTCGATGACGACCTCTCGCGGCGCGACTTCACGGTGAATGCGCTGGCCCTGCCGGTGTCGGGGGACGGCGGGGTCATCGACCGCCACGACGGCCTGCGCGACCTCGAGCGGCGCCGCATGGCCCTGGTGAGCCCCACGGCGCTCGCGGACGACCCCGTGCGGGTGCTGCGGCTCGCGCGCATCGCCGACCAGCTCGGCTTCGCGGTGGATCCCGCCGCCGCCAGCGCGGCCCGGGCGGCCGCTGCGCGAATCGCCGATGCCCCCGGTGAGCGGGTGATGGAGGAGTTCGCGCGCATCGTCACGGCACCGGACCCGGGCCGGGCCGTGCGCGCGCTCGACGCGGTTGGTGGCCTCGGGGGCCTGGTGCCCCAGTTGGATGACTGCCGTGGGGTCGACCAGAGCGAGTATCACCACCTCGACGTGCTGGGCCACACCCTCGAGGTGCTCGACAACGTGGTCGCCATCGAGGGCGACCCGTCGGATGTGTTCCGGGGCGACGCCGACGCCGTGGCGGCGTCACTGGCCGAGCCCCTGGCCGACGGCCTCACGCGGGGCCAGGCCCTGCGCATCACCGCGCTTCTGCACGACATGGCCAAGGCCGAGACGCGCGGCGTGATGGACGGCGGAAGGGTGACCTTCATCGGCCACGACCGCATGGGCGCCGACATGGCCGACGCCTGGCTGCGCGGCATGCGGGTATCGAACCGCCTGCGCGAGTTCGTGGTGCGCGGGGTGCGCCACCACCTGGCGCTGGGCTTCATGGTGCACCGCCAGCCCCTCACCCTGGTGCAGTACGACCGCTACCTGCGGCGCGTGGCGCCCGATCCGGTCGAGGCGATCGTGCTGTCGGTGGCCGATCGGCTGGCCACCGACGGGCCCCGCACCACGCCCATCCAGATCACACGGCACCTCGCGCTTGCCCGCGACATGCTGGCGGCGCATGTGCGCATCGCATGCATGGAGCCCATCCGCCCGCCCCTCGACGGCGCGGAACTGGCCGCGGTGCTGGATCGCCGTCCCGGGCCGTGGCTGGCCGACCTGCTGCTGGCCACTCGCGAGGAGCAGCTGATGGGCCGGGTGCACGACGTTGCGACGGCAGAGGCATTTGCCCGTCGCTGGGTTGCCACCGCGCCGTAGGCCCACCGTCGCGCCCGCATGGGCGTCTATGGTGCGCGCGTGGGCATCCACCTGACCAAGATCTACACGCGGCAGGGCGACCAGGGCGACACCCGACTGGGTGACATGACGCTGGTGCGCAAGGACCACCTGCGCGTGATCGCGTACGGCGAGGTTGACGAGCTGAACGCCGTGCTCGGCGTGGTTCGCCTGTGCGACCTTCCCGAGGGCTGGGACGCCCGGCTGGGCTCCGTGCAGAACGACCTGTTCGACGTGGGGGCCGACCTGGCCGTGCCGGTGGATCCCGAGGCCGAGGAGGGGCGCCTGCGCATCACCGCCGAGCGCGTCACCTGGCTCGAGCAGTGGTGCGACGAGGTCAACGGCGGCCTCGAGCCCCTCACCAGCTTCGTTCTGCCCGGCGGCACCCCGGCGGCAGCCCAGCTGCACGTGGCCCGCACCGTGTGCAGGCGCGCCGAGCGCGCCGCCGTGATGCTGGCCGACCACGAGCCCACGGGCGCCGTGGGCGGGAACGTCATCTCCTATCTCAACAGGCTGTCGGACCTCTTCTTCATCCTCGCGCGCGGCGCCAACAACGCCGCCGGCCAGCCGGATGTGCTCTGGGTGCCCGGTGGGGGCACCACCGCCTAGGACGTCGCGGCGTCTCCCGCCCAGGCGGGGTCGCGCCGGTTCCATCCGCGCCACACCAGGACGGCGCCGATCACGACGATGCCCAGCGAGATGAGCTGGGCCGTGGTGAGCCCGGCCACCACCACCGGGGTGGCCCTCACGAACTCGACCGCGAACCGCTCCACGCCGGCCAGCACGAGGTAGAGGCCGAACAGCGCCCACGGGGCCGTGAGGCGGCCGCGCATGCGCCAGAGCACCCAGAAGATGACGAGGCTGGCGAGGGTCTCGTACACGGGCGTGGGGTGCACGATCTGGGTGGTGGGGACGGTGCCCTCGGGATACGCCATGCCCCACGGCAGCGTCGTGACGTCGCCGTAGTCCCCATCGCCCGCCAACTGGCAGCCGATGCGGCCGATGGCGTAGCCCAGTGCGAGCGGGGCGGCCACGATGTTCGCGACGATGCCCAGCGAGGCCCGCCTCCATGCGGCCAGCAGCACGACGGCGATGACCCCGCCTGCGACCCCGCCGTACCAGGCGAGTCCAGCCCCCGAGATGAGCGACTCGCCGGGCTCGCCCCAGTGCTCCACCACGTAGTACACGCGACCACCGATGAAGCCGCCGATGCCCGCCGCGAAGGCGATCTCGATCGAGAACGACGGGTCGAGCCCGCGCTGGCGCAGGTCGGTGGCCATGAACAGGGCGGCCAGCACGATGGCCAGTGCCGCCATCAGGCCGAATGAGTAGAAGGTGAAGGGCCCTATCGAGCCCAGCTCGGGCAGCACGGCCTAGGCGGTCAGGCGGTGAGCCGTGGCGCCGCCCGGGGCGGCCTGCGGGGCTCGGGGCTCGGTGGCGCAGTCGTCATGCTGCGGGGCGCGGGGAACGCCGTCGTAGCGGCCCGGCGTGGTGCCACGGGTTCGCCGGATGGCGGTCCTCACCACCAGTGCCGTGCCGGACAGGCCGGTCATGATCGCTGGGATGTTCTGGCACACGACGCACATGGTGACCTCCGCCGCTGGACGGGGCGATTGTACGCACCTCGTGCGGGCGGGCGCGGTCTTCCGGTTTCACGGATTCCCAACAGCGCGCTGCCCTTTCGCCCACGTGGGCCTGCTGGCATGCGCACGTGGCCACCCGCATCGTCATCGCAACCGTCCTCGCCGCCTGCGCCGTGGTGCCATGCGCGGCACAGGCGGCCATCACGGGGCAGCCGGACGACCAGGGTCGCACGATCACGTTCGACGTGCGGGCGCCCGGGGCCGACGTGGCGGGCTACGCACGCGTGCTGCGGGCAGCGGTGCATGGGGATGAGATCGATGATGTGACCGTGCGCGTGGTGCCCAGGGGCTCGATCCGGGCGCGGTGCCGCGATTCGCGGGCGGTGGGCTGCTACTCGAGGGGCCCGCGTGGGTCGGTCATCACGATCCCCGCGCGGGCGGCCCGGGATGTGCAGGCCACCCTGCTGCATGAGTACGGCCACCACATCGATTCGATGGTGCGCACGCCCCGCTGGTGGTCCGCGCGTCGCATCGCGTGGCGGTTGCGGTCGGGCCAGGTGGCCACCGACTACTCGAAGGGCTGGAGCCGCTCGGTGGGCGAGGTGTTCGCCGAGGACTACGTGGCCCTGCACATCCGTTCGGCGTCGGCCATCCGGTGGCTGCCGCGGCCGTCTTCGTCGGTGCTGCGCGCCCTGCGCCGTGACATCACCGAGGCTCCCCGTGACCCGCAACCGGTGCCGTCCGCCCCCGGTGCGGCCCCTGGTGATCCCGCGAGCCCGGCAGGGCCCGCGCCGCGGTACCCCTAGGGCCTGACGGCTCCCACGTAGTTGCCGCTGCGGCTGGCCATGGATGTCACACGCACGACATCACCCGTTTGCGGGGCGTGCACCATGTTGCCGCCGCCGATGTAGATGCCCATGTGGCCGAGGCCGCTGAAGAACACCATGTCGCCGGGCTGCAGCTGGTCGTACGGCACCTGCGGGAACTGCCCCCAGATGGCGTAGGTGTAGTGGGGCACGCTCTTGCCGATCTGGCGGTAGGCGTAGGTGGCAAGCCCCGAGCAGTCGAAGCCCGAGGGCGACTCGCCGCCCCACACGTAGGGAACGCCCTGGAACGACAGCGCGATCCTCGCGGCCTCGGCATTCCCGGCGCCATCGGGCAGCGGGCCATTGAAGGGCGTGTACCCGGACGATGCGAGCGAGCGCGCCTGGGCTGCGCGGCGGGCGCGCTCATCGGCGATGGCCTGTCGCAGGTCCGCGCGGGCGCTCTGCAGCAGCTGCTGCCGCTGGGCGAGGATGGCCTCGACGCGGGCCTTCTCGGCCTCTGCCTTTCGAACCTCGACCTTGGCCGACTCGCGGTCCTTGGCGAGTTCAACCCTCACCTTGATGGTGCGGTCGCGGAAGCGCCGCACCTTGCCCACGACCTGGGCGTCCTCGGTGCCGGCCCGCTCGATGCCCTCGAGCTCGGACATCGCATCGGTGATGCTGCCGCTCGACACGAGCACCTCGACCAGGCTGGGGTCGGGCCTGCGGTAGAGGGCGTCGATGCGGTCGCCCAGGATGCGCTGGGACGCGTTGAGGTC
>CAMCDF010000054.1 GCA_945873475.1 Bifidobacterium breve
AGCACGAACACGCCGATCGCCGACACCAGCGCCCCCAGCACCACCAGGCGCCCCGGGCGGCCCGGTGCCGCGCGCAGCAGGACGATGCCGCCCAGCGCGAGGGCCACCAGCACCAGCGGCTGGTTGGTGGTGAACGCCAGTACGCCCGCGACGACGACGAGCAGGACGATCGGCAGCGGTGCCCGGTCGCCGGCGACGGGGCCCGTCACCCGGTGGGCTCCAGCTGGGTCAGCCGCAGGTCGGCATCGGTGCGCAGCGACGCGAAGCCGTCGAGCTCGGTGGAGATGACCCAGCGCACGGGCATCTTCAGGTCATCCGACCACCAGATGCGATCGTTGCGGAATCCGGTGAGCGGGCCGGACACCGTCCCGCGCTTGTCGATGATGACCGTGGGCACATCGCGCCCGCCAACCTTCACCGGTGCGCTGCGGAGCACCCGCACGCGGGTCACGACCCGCACCTCGTCCATCATGTAGCGCTCGGTCCAGGTGTCGCCCACCTCGATGGAACGCGGGTAGGCGAGCGGTGGCGGCTTGAGCACCTCGCGATCGTCGCGCCCCACGCCGGCCACCTTCAGGGTGGTGACGCGCTCGACCAGGTACTCGCCCCTGGGCTCGGCCCTCAGTCGCGAGGCCTCCACGTGCTCCTCGCTCAGGGCGAGGGTGCGCCAGTAGCCACCGGGAGCCGGGCGCACCACCACGCGGGCCTCAGGCGGCAGTTCGCGATCGATCGCGAGCGGGCCCGTGCCCACGGTCTCGTCCCCGCGTGCCGTGTAGGTCCACACGCCGGCCTTCGGCGCACCCGCAGGCATGGCGGCCGCATCGTCGGAGCCGTAGTCGCGCGCCGCCTGCTCCTCCGACACCTGGGTGCTGCTTCCCGCGCGCGACAGCCACCAGGCGCCCAGGCCCACGAGCACGAGCGCGATTGCGAGCGGGATGAGGACTGCGGGTCGTGCGAGTCGGGAGATCACGACCCGCAGCGTAGGACAGCCTGCACGAACCGGAAGGAGACCGGTCGCAAGCGTCGACGGACCGAGTCCGAAACGGGCATTTCCCCGACCCGCGCTGATGCCCCATACCGTGCCCACCCGATGACCCGCCGCATGCTGAACAACCCGTGCCCCTGCGTGGCCTGTCGCCACCGCCGCGAGGCACGCCACCATGCCCGCGGACGTGTGGCCTGGATAGGCCTGCTCGGCCTGCTGGCCTGCTCGGTGCCGCTTGCCGCGGCGCTGCCCGGGGATGATCCGGGTGCCATGCCCGTGCCGGCCAGCCCGGTGACGATGACGGTGCCCCGCGAGCCGGTGCTGGTTCCGGGCACGGTGCGCGTCACGGGGGAGGACGGCGGGGCCATCATCCGCTGGCGTGAGAGCGAGCCGGGTGGATCCCCCAACGGCGGCCGCCTGGTGAACGGCGTGCGCCTGCCTGCATCGGGGACCGGCTACTACACGTACGACCCGCGCACGCAGTCCGAGCCGGGTGGCCTGGACACGCGCTGGGGAACGGCGAGGCTGGTGCGTGAGATGGTCGACCTCGGCCGCTGGTGGGCGCGAACCCACCCGGGCGCGGGCGCGCTGGGCATCGGCGACCTGGCACGGCCCGGTGGGGGAAGCATCGACGGGCATGCATCGCACCAGAACGGGCTCGACGTCGACATCCGGCTGCCACGCCGCGACCGCGCCCGTGGCCCCGCCAACCCCTCGAACTACGACAGGGCGCTCACGCAGGCGGTTGTCGATCGCCTGGTGCAGCGCGGGGCGTCCCTGGTGCTGATCGGCCCGTCGCTGAACCTCCGGGGTCCGTCCGGGGTCGTGGTGAGGTGGCCGAACCATGATGACCACCTGCACGTGCGCTTCCCGGGCTGACCACCCCGCGGGGCGCCGCTAGGGTAGGCGGCGATGAATACGATCCCCCTCCTCCCGGCCGCGGACTTCTGGTCGGAGACCTTCCCCGTCGCCGACGCCTTCCAGGAGCGCATCCGCGACAGCGGCCTCGGCACGATCCAGATCACGCTGATCGCGTTCCTCGTGACGTTCCTCATCACGCGCGCCATCACGCACATGATCAAGGCCGGCAAGGGGCCGTTCGGCGACATCTCGGTGGGTGGCACCCACCTTCACCACCTGGTGCCGGGCATCTTCCTGCTGCTCATCAGCGGGGTCATCGGCATCGCCATCGACTGGCAGCCGGGACGACCCGCGAGCCTCATCGTGCCGGTGCTCTTCGGCATCGGCGCCGCGCTCACGCTCGACGAGTTCGCCCTGTGGCTGACCCTGCGCGACGTCTACTGGTCGAAGGAGGGGCGCCGGTCCGTCGACGCCGTCATCGTGCTGGCCACGGTGCTGGCGATCGCGGCCCTGGGCGTCCCGTTCTGGAGCGACATCTGGGCTGACGCCAACGCGGCCGGCAACTGGATCATCATCGCCTGGCACGTGCTGGCCGCGGTGTTCGCCGTGGTGTGCTTCCTCAAGGGGAAGTGGATCTTCGCGGCGCTCGGGGTGCTCACGTGGCCCTTCGGCCTCGTCGGGGCGCTGCGCCTGGCGCGCCCGTCGTCGCTGTGGGCGCGCCGCCTCTACGGGGTGCGCAAGGAGACGCGCTCGCAGGCGCGGTACCCGGAGGACCGGCGCATGCCCATGTGGTTCTGGCAGCGCAACCGTGGGGGCGCCGCCGGGGACTGACCCCGACGGCGCCCCCGACGGCGCGCTGCACCACTACTCGACGGTGTCGTCCTCCACCGGAGCCGGCTCGGGCTCGGGCTCGAACGAGTAGGTACCGCCGGCGTCCACCAGGCCCACGAGGTCGTCGACATCCTCGTCGACGAGCGAGAAGGGCTCGTCGAGATCGAACTCCAGCAGCGCCGGGGCGCGCCGGACGGGCTCGATCTCCAGCTGGCGGTACCTGCGGAGGCCCGTGGCCGCCGGGATGAGCTTCCCGATGATCACGTTCTCCTTCAGGCCGCGCAGGTGGTCCACCTTGCCCTCGAGCGCCGCGTCGGTCAGGACCTTGGTGGTCTCCTGGAAGGAGGCCGCCGACAGGAACGACTCGGTGGCGAGCGAGGCCTTGGTGATACCGAGGATCAGCGGCACGTAACGGGACATCGCGGCGTCGAGGAGCTCCTCGGTCTCCTCGGCGGTGCGCTTCACCTTCTTCCGGCTGCGCTGCAGCTTGTCGGCCGCGGCCAGGCGCACGCGCTGGTTCTCGCGGAAGAGAACCGGCTTGTCCACCAGCTGGCCGGGAAGGAAGTTGGTGTCACCCGGGTCCTCGATGCGCACCTTGCGGAGCATCTGGCGCACGATGACCTCGATGTGCTTGTCGTTGATCTCCACTCCCTGGGAGCGGTAGACGTCCTGCACCTGGGCGACGAGGTACGCCTCGGTCTTGGTGGCGCGGTCGCCCGCTCCCCAGCCGGGGCCGGTCACGTGGACACCCTCCCGCACCAGCATGCCGTCGTGAATCGGCGGAGCCGGACGGTCGAGCGGCACGCGGAGGTGGCGAACCTGCACGCCGTCCTCGCCGGTGACCTCGATCTTGATGGTGCGGGCGCCCTTGTCGGTGCGCCCGGCCGAGACCGATGCCACCGTGCCGTTGACACCCAGGTCGATACCCGACTGGGCCTCGAGGATGTCGCTCGGGAACGCCGAGCCGTCGGTGAGAAGCTCACCGGCCTCGACCCACGCGCCGTCCTCGAGATCACGCCGGATCTGCGTGCGCTTGAGGACGTTGTAGGTGACCGCCGGGCGGACCGGCTCCTTCTTGCGACCGACCTCGATGGTGACGGGCGACTCGAGGTGGATGATCGCCGCACCGGGGCGGGTCTCGTCATCCTCGATGCGGATCCAGCCATCGTGGGCCGCGACGTGCGCGAGCGCCTTGGGCTTGCGCGCCTCGAACAGCTCGACGATTCGCGGAAGTCCCTGCGTGATGTCCGCACCGGCGACGCCGCCGGTGTGGAACGTGCGCATGGTCAGCTGCGTGCCGGGCTCACCGATGGACTGCGCGGCGATGATGCCCACCGCGTCGCCGGGCTCGCACATCTCGCCCGAGGCCAGGTTGCGGCCGTAGCAGTGCGTGCACACGCCAACGGCGCTGCGGCACTTCAGCGGCGAGCGCACGGTCACCGAAGCCTTCGGGTGACGCGTGCCCAGGTCGGTGAGCTGCTGCATGAGCGTGCTCTCGACCTCCACCGAGCGGTAGGCGTCGACGGCGGCGTCGTCATCCTCGGCCGGCGCGTCGCCGCGCAGGTCGGCGATGAACTCGCCGGTGACCGAGTCGACCACGGGGCCGATGAGCACGCGGCCGAGCAGCGACGCGTTGGTCTGCCCGTCGCGGACGACGGCGGCCTCGATGCCCTCGGTGGTGCCGCAATCGCGCTCGCGCACGATGACGTCCTGCGACACGTCCACGAGGCGACGGGTCAGGTAGCCCGAGTCCGCCGTCTTGAGGGCGGTGTCGGCCAGGCCCTTGCGCGCGCCGTGGGTCGAGATGAAGTACTCGAGGACCGAGAGCCCCTCCATGAAGTTGCTCTTGATCGGGCGCTCGATGATCTCGCCCTTCGGGTTGGCCATGCAGCCACGCATGCCGGCGAGCTGGCGGATCTGCTTGAACGATCCACGCGCGCCGGAGTTGGCCATCATGAAGATGGGGTTGAGGCGGAACAGGTGCTCCTGCATCGCCACGGCGACCTCGTCGGTGGCCTCGTCCCACAGGTTGACCACACGCTCGTGGCGCTCCTCGGCGGTCATCAGGCCCTCGGCGAAGAAGTCCTCGAAGCGCTGGACCTCGGCGTCGTACTTCGCGAGGATCTCCGGCTTCTCGGGCGGGATCACCACGTCGTTCTTCGAGATCGTGATGCCCGACTGGCTGGCGTACTTGAAGCCCAGCGCCTTGAAGGTGTCGAGCATCATCGAGACGGTTGTGGCCCCGTAGAGGTCCACGAGCTCCTCGATGAACTCGCCGAGCTCACGCTTGGTGAACACGCGGTTCTGCCAGGGGTACGGGTGCGGGTCGGCCACGTGGTCGAGCAGCTCGTCGAGCTGCTCGCGCAGGGCGTGGTTGAACAGCACGCGGCCGGCGGTGGTGACAAGGCGACCCGTGGCGTGCTCGGGGTTCTGGCGGATCTCCACCAGGTCCTGCAGCCCGATGATGCCGTGGTCGAGGGCACCCAGCAGCTCGTCGTCACCGCGGAATGCGCGCGGCGGAGCCTGCGGGGCCTCCTTGAACGGGTCGGCCACCCAGTCGGTGACGCCCTCGATGCGGGCCTCGTGGCCCTTCGGGATCACGTACTTGCGGCCCTCGGAGTCCCAGAGGTCGATCGTCTCGATGGCGCGGCCGTTGCCCGACTCGCCCTTCTCGCGCACGTACACCGTGGGGCAGTACGTGAGGTAGTAGAGGCCGAGGATCATGTCCTGGCTGGGCACCGCGATGGGGCGCCCGTGCGCCGGCGAAAGGATGTTGTTCGCCGAGAGCATGAGGATGCGCGCCTCGGACTGGGCTTCCACCGACAGCGGAAGGTGCACGGCCATCTGGTCGCCGTCGAAGTCGGCGTTGAAGGCGGTGCAGACGAGCGGGTGAAGCTGGATGGCCTTGCCCTCGACCAGCACCGGCTCGAAGGCCTGGATGCCCAGTCGGTGCAGGGTCGGTGCGCGGTTCAGCAGCACCGGGTGCTCGGCGATGACCTCCTCGAGGACATCCCACACCTCGGGGATCATCGAGTCGACCATCTTCTTGGCGGCCTTGATGTTCTGGACCTGCTTGCGCTCGACGAGCCTGCTCATGATGAACGGCTTGAAGAGCTCCAGCGCCATCAGCTTCGGCAGGCCGCACTGGAACAGGCGCAGCTCGGGGCCGGCCACGATGACCGAACGGCCCGAGTAGTCCACGCGCTTGCCCAGGAGGTTCTGGCGGAAGCGGCCCTGCTTGCCCTTGAGCATGTCCGACAGTGACTTGAGCGGGCGGTTGCCCGGACCCGTCACCGCGCGACCGCGGCGGCCGTTGTCGAACAGCGCGTCGACGGCCTCCTGCAGCATGCGCTTCTCGTTGTTCACGATGATCTCGGGAGCACCGAGGTCGAGCAGGCGCTTCAGGCGGTTGTTGCGGTTGATGACCCGTCGGTAGAGGTCGTTCAGGTCGGACGTCGCGAAGCGGCCGCCGTCGAGCTGCACCATGGGGCGGAGCTCCGGCGGGATGACCGGAACGGCCTCGAGGATCATCCACTCCGGACGGTTGTCCGAGTGGATGAACGCCGAGCAGACGCGCAGGCGCTTGAGGGCGCGGGCGTGGCGCTGGCCGCGGGAGGTCTGGATGACCTCGCGCAGCAGCACGGCCTCGGCCTCGAGGTCGAAGTCCTCGAGCAGCTGGCGGATGGCCTGTGCGCCCATGCCGCCCTCGAAGTACTCGCCGAAGCCATACGGCGAGCCGAAGCGGTCCCGCATCTCGCGGAACAGCTGGTCGTCGTTGATGACGTCGCGGGGCTTGATCTCCTTGAACTTCGCCCACGCCTCCTGGATGCGCTCCACCGACTCCTCGGTGTACCGCTCGTCATCCCGGACAAGTGCGTCGGTCTCCTTGCGCAGCTCCGACTCGATCGACTTGCGCTCGGCCTCGGGGATCTCGCGGGGCACCGGCGGCGCGTCGGGGTTCTCGGGGTCGCGCGTGAACGCGATGTCCTCGACCCAGAACTCGTCCTCCACGTCGAAGCCCGTGGTCTCGTTCTCGCGCAGCCAGTTGACGCGACGCTCGAGGCGCTCACGCAGCTCCTGGGCGCGGATGTCGCGCTCCTGCACGTACTGCTGCACGGCCTCGTCGACCTGCTCCTGCAGGGTGCCGAGGTCGGCATCGCGCTTGGCGGTGTCGACCTTCGTGACGATGGACGCCGCGAAGTAGAGGACCTTCTCGAGCTCCTTCGGAGCCAGGTCGAGGATGTACCCGATACGGCTGGGCACGCCCTTGAAGAACCAGATGTGGCTGACCGGCGCGGCCAGGTCGATGTGGCCCATGCGCTCACGGCGCACCTTGGCGCGGGTCACCTCGACGCCGCAGCGCTCACAGATGATGCCCTTGTACCGGACGCGCTTGTACTTGCCGCAGTAGCACTCCCAGTCCTTGGTCGGACCGAAGATCTTCTCGCAGAAGAGCCCATCCTTCTCGGGCTTGAGCGTGCGGTAGTTGATGGTCTCGGGCTTGGTGACCTCGCCCGACGACCACTGGCGGATCTGCTTCGACGAGGCGAGGCCGATCTTGATGGAGTCGAAGTTGTTGATGTCGATCACTTGCCGTCCTCCGCGTCGCCCTGGTCGTCTCCGGCTGCGGCCGCCACCTTCTCGGCCTCCTTGGCCTCCTCGGCCTCCCTCTCGAGTTCCTCCTCGATCGGGAGCGGGGCGCCGGACAGGTCGATGCCGAGTTCCTCGGCCGCGCGCAGGAGCTCATCGTCCTCGCGGGCCGCGGTGTCGGCACCGGTCTGGCCTTCGATGCGCACATCGAGGGCCAGGCTCTGCATCTCCTTGAGAAGCACCTTGAAGCTCTCCGGGATGGAGGGCTCCTGGATGTTCTCGCCCTTCACGATCGCCTCGTAGGCCTTCACACGGCCGACGGTGTCGTCGCTCTTGATGGTGAGCATCTCCTGCAGGGTGTACGCGGCGCCGTATGCCTCGAGCGCCCACACCTCCATCTCACCGAAGCGCTGGCCACCGAACTGCGCCTTGCCGCCCAGCGGCTGCTGGGTGACGAGCGAGTACGGGCCGGTCGACCTGGCGTGGATCTTGTCGTCCACCAGGTGGAGCAGCTTCAGCATGTACATGTAGCCAACCGTGACCTTGCCGTCGTACGGCTCGCCAGTGCGGCCGTTGAACAGGCGGAACTTGCCGCTGACGCGGCGTCCGTCGATCTCGTCCGACTTCACGCGCAGGTCGATGGGCTCGTCCTCGTGGGCCTTCGACCACTCGGCCAGCACGCGGTCGACGTCCTGCGGCGATGCGCCGTTGAACACCGGGGTGGCCACGAAGGTGCGCTTCGTCGAACCGCCGTCACCCTTCTGCCAGCCGGTCGCCGCGGCCCACCCGAGGTGGGTCTCGAGGATCTGGCCGATGTTCATGCGGCTCGGCACGCCGAGCGGGTTGAGGATCATGTCGATGGGCGTGCCGTCCTCGAGGAACGGCATGTCCTCGTCGGGCACGATCTTCGAGATGACGCCCTTGTTGCCGTGGCGGCCGGCCAGCTTGTCGCCCTCGGCGATCTTGCGGCGCTTGGCCACGTACACGCGCACGAGCTCGTTGACGCCTGCGGGCAGGTCGTCGCCGGCCTCACGGCTGAAGGTCTTCACGTCGATGACCTTGCCGCCCTCGCCGTGCGGCACCTTGAGGGAGGTGTCGCGAACCTCGCCGGCCTTCTCCTTGAAGATGGCGCGGATGAGCTTCTCCTCGGCGGTCAGCTCGGTCTCGCCCTTCGGCGTGACCTTGCCCACCAGCAGGTCGCCCGACTTCACCTCGGCGCCGATGCGCACGACCCCGCGCTCGTCGAGGTCGGCCAGCGACTCCTCCGAGCGGTTGGGGATGTCGCGCGTGATCTCCTCGGCACCCAGCTTGGTGGTGCGCGCGTCGATCTCGTACTCCTCGATGTGGATCGACGAGAGGACGTCGTCCTTCACGAGGCGCTGCGACACGATGATGGCGTCCTCGAAGTTGTAGCCCTCCCAGGACATGAAGGCGACGAGCATGTTCTTGCCCAGCGCCAGCTCGCCCTGGTCGGTCGACGACCCGTCGGCCAGCACCTGCCCGGCCTCCACCTTGTCGCCGATGCGGACGATCGGCTTCTGGTGGATGAGCGTGCCCTGGTTGCTGCGCACGAACTTGTCGAGCTCGTAGTCGTCGTGCTCACCGCCGCGCACCTCGATGATGATGCGGGTGGCGTCGACGGAGGCGATCGTTCCGGCACGCTTCGCGACCACCACGTCACCGGTGTCCACGGCGGCGCGGTGCTCCATGCCGGTGCCCACGAGCGGGGCCTCGCTCACCATGAGCGGCACGGCCTGGCGCTGCATGTTGGCGCCCATCAGCGCGCGGTTGGCGTCGTTGTGCTCGAGGAACGGGATGAGCGCGGTGGCCACCGACACGATCTGGTCGGGCGAGACGTCCATGTACTCGACGTCCTTCGGCGCGACGATGATCGGCTGGCCGTTGCGACGGCAGAGGACCTCGTCCTCCACGAGCTTCCCGCTCTTGTCGACCTCGGCACTGGCCTGGGCGATGATGCGGTTCTCCTCCTGGGTGGCGTCGAGCCAGACGATCTCCCAGTCGCTTGCGCCGCCCTTCTGCAGCTTGCCGCCCTTGACCACCCGGTAGGGCGTCTGGATGAAGCCGAACTCGTTCACGGTGGCGTGCGCCGACAGCGAGCCGATCAGGCCGATGTTCGGGCCCTCCGGCGTCTCGATGGGGCACATGCGCCCGTAGTGGGTCGGGTGGACGTCGCGCACCTCGATGGGGGCGCGCTCGCGGGTGAGGCCACCCGCGCCCAGCGCCGAGAGACGGCGGCGGTGGGTGAGCCCGGCCAGCGAGTTGGTCTGGTCCATGAACTGCGACAGCTGCGACGAGCCGAAGAACTCCTTCAGCGCGGCCACCACCGGACGGATGTTGATGATCGTCTGCGGCGTGATGGTGTCGGGGTCCTCGGTGCTCATGCGCTCGCGGACCACGCGCTCCATCCGGTAGAGGCCGATGCGGAAGGCCTCCTGGATGAGCTCGCCCACGGTGCGCAGGCGGCGGTTGCCGAAGTGCTCGTACTCGTCGAGCTCGTGCACCATCTCGTCGCGCGGCAGCATCATGCCGTCGGCGGCGAAGTCCTTCGACTCCTCGTCGATGCCGTAGCGGATCGGCAGGTCGACGAGGCGGCGGATGAGCTCCACCAGGTCGTCGCGCATGCCGGTGCGGGCACCCGTGAAGCGCGGGTTCGCGAGAGTGCGCGTGTTGGTGGTGCCGTCGGCGTTCAGACGGGCATCGAGCTTGTAGCGGCCGACCTTGGTGAGGTCGTAGCGCTTGGGGTCGAAGAAGAGCCCGCGCACCAGGTTGAGCGAGTTGACCTCGGTCGGCGGCTCGCCCGGGCGCTGCTTCTTGAACACCTCGATGAGGGCGTTCAGCATCAGGTCGCCCGCGCGCATGTCGATGCGCTTCTCGATGCGCTCGATCTCGCCCTCGATGCGCAGGCGCTCATCGCCCGGCACCTTGTCGATGTCCTTGGCGAGGGTCTGCGACTCCTGCACCAGCGCACCGAGCTCCTGCAGCGACTTGGCGTTGCCGGACGCCGCGGCGCCCTCGGTGACGTCCTTCTCGAGGGTCATCTCGATGAAGGGGTTGATGCGCTTCTTGTCGAGCGGGTGCGGGAAGAGGTTGCGCACGTCGTCGCGCGTGTAGCCCAGCGCGAACAGCAGCGTGGTGACCGGAAGCTTGCGCTTACGGTCGATACGCACGTTGACGAGGCCCTTCTTGTCGATCTCCAGCTCCACCCACGAGCCGCGTGCCGGCATCAGGTTGGCGATGAAGACCTGCTTCTCGCGGTCCTTGGGCTCCATCAGGTAGGCGCCCGGCGAGCGCACGAGCTGCGTGACGATGACGCGCTCGGTGCCGTTGATGATGAAGGTGCCCCACTCGGTCATGAGCGGCAGGTCGCCCATGAAGACCTTCTGGCGACGGATCTCGCCGGTCTCCTTGTTGACGAAGGAGACCTCCATCGTCAGGGGCGCCGCGTAGGTCATGTCCTTCTCGCGGCACTCCTTGATGGGGTTGTTCGGCATGATCTCGTCAAACGGCATGCCGGGCTCCCAGCCCCCGATGGTGTAGGGACCGAACTCCACCATGAGGGTGCCTGTGAAGTCCTGGATCGGCGAGATGTCGTCGACGGTCTCCCTGAGGCCCTCGTTGAGGAACTGGTCGAAGCTGGCGCGCTGGATGGCGATGAGATTCGGGACATCCGGGATGCGCGGTGCATCGTCCTTGGTACCGGCGAGCGGGAAGAATTCCCTTTCGCGGGTGCGGCGGGCTGTGGGCGTGCTCAAGTCGCAGAGCCTCCTGACGTGAGCTCGTTGGTGAACGGGCATGCGGCGGCGGGCGCCGTCGGCGCGAGAACGCGGAATATGTGAGCGGGCAGCGGTGCGGGCACGTCGTACGCGTCCGCCGAATGCCGCCGCGCCGGGCGAAAGGCGCGAGGGGCGGCGACGGCGGAACGGGCATCATACACCTTCCGCGGCCCAATGCCCGAAAGGCGGCGGTCGGCCGACCGGGGCGCCATACTCACGGGGTGGGCACGGAGTCCGTACAGGGTGCGGATGGGTCCCGGGGCGCGGCCATCACCGAGCGCCTGGTGCCCCTCCTCGACTCGACATTCCAGGTGTGGTCCTCGCCGCAGGAGCGACGACGCCTGCGCGCGTTCGGGTTCCGTCCGGCGGTCGAGGCCGGCGTGCTGAAGCGCGAATGGCACGGCGCACAGGTGCGCGTGGGGCCCGAGGCCCTTCGCGTCGTGCCCGAGGCCGGTGGCGGCGAGCTCATGTGGTCGCCTGGCTCGGGGCTCACCCTCGACGGCGGCGATTTCGAGGCGACACAACAGGGAATCGCCCTTGCCGACGCCGTAAACGGGCTCATACAGAGCTACGAGCGGTGGATCGAGGCCCGTGAGGGCCGCGAGGAGCGCCTGCGGCGCGGTCACTGGAGCGCCACGGACCGCCGTCAGGTGAATGCCCTTGCCGAGACCCGTCGCCTGCAGCGACTGCTCTCGACCCGGGCGGCACGAACCCGGCGCTGAGGTCTCCCGGGCCGCGCGCGGCCCGGGAGACCCGCATGCCGGATCAGATCAACCCATGCCGTCGGGCTGGGCACCGGGGTCGCCGGTGCGCCCGATGACCTTGCCGCCGGCGATGTGGCTCAGGTCCTCGAGCCAGCCGCCGAGGCGCTCGTAGTCCTTGTCATCGGGGGCCAGGCCCGCGCGAGCGGCCTCGACCTCGGCGATGATCTCATCGACGTTCGACTTGTTGGCGAGGGAGACCTTTTCCCTCAGCTTGCTCTTGACTTCGCGATCGAGCGGCATTGCGTACCTCGTTGGAGATCGTTTGGAC
>CAMCDF010000055.1 GCA_945873475.1 Bifidobacterium breve
AGGCCCGCGACCAGGTGGGCTCGGTGGTGGCGATCGGGGCGGTCTACAACGAGGTGGCCGACAACGGGCTGCTGGAGATCCTGCGGTTCATCGGCCTCATCAGCCTCGTGCTGGCGATCTTCAACCTGCTTCCGATCTTCCCGCTCGACGGCGGGCACATCCTGTTCGCACTGCTCGAGAAGCTGAAGGGGTCGCCTATCAGCACGAAGGTGTACGAGCGGTCCGCCATGGTCGGTTGGGCGGTCATCCTCATCGTTTTCGTGTTCGCGCTGCAGAACGACATCGGCAAGCTGGCGGGCGAGGGCTTCCAGATCAAGTAGGCCGCCGCGCGGCCGCTACACTCCCCGCCCGTGGAGACGCCCCGACGCATCAGCGCGGTCTGCCGCGTGGGCGACGTCCCCGTCGGTGGCGGGAACCCGGTGGTGGTGCAGTCGATGACCAACACCGACACGAAGGACGCCATCGCGACGGCGGCCCAGGTTGCCGAGCTCGCCGCGGCGGGGTCGGAGATCGTGCGCATCACGGTGAACAACCGCGAGGCCGCCGCGAAGGTGCCCGAGGTCATCGCGCGCCTGCGGGATGTGCATGGGGTGGAGGTGCCCATCGTGGGCGACTTCCACTTCAACGGGCACACGCTGCTGCGCGAGTTCCCCGAGACCGCCGACGCCCTGGCCAAGTTCCGCATCAACCCGGGCAACGTGGGTCGCGGCGCACGTCACGACCGGAACTTCGCGACCATGATCGAGGCCGCCATCGACCACGGCAAGCCCGTGCGCGTGGGCGTGAACGCCGGCTCGCTGGACCCCGAGCTGCTCGACTCCCTCATGGAGGAGAACGCACGCCGGTCTGATCCGCTGTCGGCCGAGGACGTTCTGCGCGAGGCCATGGTGACGAGTGCGCTCACGTCGGCCGCGGCCGCGGAGGAGATCGGCCTTCCGCACGACCACATCATCATCTCGTGCAAGGTCAGCCGCCTGCCGGACATGGTCGCGGTGTACCGCGCACTGGCCGATCGGTGCGACTACCCGCTTCACCTGGGCCTCACCGAGGCAGGCATGGGCGACAAGGGCATCATCGCCACGACCGCGGCCCTCTCGGTGCTGCTCGAGCAGGGAATCGGCGACACCATCCGCGCGAGCCTCACCCCGGAGCCCGGTGGCGACCGCACGCTCGAGGTACGCACCTGCCTGGACATCCTCCAGAGCCTCGGCCTGCGGTCGTTCCGTCCCGAGGTCACTGCGTGCCCGGGATGCGGTCGCACGACATCAAGCGTGTTCCAGGAGCTCGCCCAGACCATCCAGGCCTACCTCGATGCCCGCATGCCCGTGTGGCGTGAGGAGCGCCCGGGCGTGGTGGACCTGCACGTGGCGGTCATGGGGTGCATCGTGAACGGCCCCGGCGAGAGCCGCGCGGCCAACATCGGCATCAGCCTGCCCGGAACGGGGGAGGAGCCGCGCGCCCCCGTCTACGTGGACGGGGAGAAGGTCGCGACCCTCGAGGGGCCGGCCCTGGCGGAGGACTTCATCCGGATGGTCGAGGAATACGTCGAGTCCAGGTACGCACCGGCGGGGAGCACGGTATGACGCCCGCCTCCGACGCCTGGGGCATGCCCGCCGCCCCGTATCGCGGTTCGTGGCGGCTGCAGGGCCGCTTCTGGCCCACCGTGCGCGACGACCCCGCCGACGCCGAGGCCATCAGCCACAAGCTTTCGGTGCGGGCCGGGCTGGTGCGCCAGCTGGCCGCCGGGCTCTACACCGTGACCCCCATCGGGCTGCGGGTCATCCAGCGGGTCGAGGCCATCATCCGTGAGGAGATGAACCGCATCGGTGCGCAGGAGCTTCTGATGCCGGTGATGCACCCGGCCGAGATCTGGGAGGCCACGGGCAGGTACGGGCTGGCCGAGCAGTTCCGGCTCGAGGACCGTGGCGGGCGCAAGATGGTGCTGGGCATGACCCACGAGGAGATCGTCACCTGGCATGCCGCCCGCGAGATGCGCTCGTACCGTGACCTGCCCCAGAGCTGGTACCAGATACAGACGAAGCTGCGCGACGAGCCCCGCCCGAAGAGCGGCATGCTCCGCGTGCGCGAGTTCACGATGAAGGACTCCTACTCGTTCGACGCAGACGAGGCGGGCCTCGAGCGCTCGTACGAGGCGCACTCCGACGCATATGCACGCATCTTCGACCGATCGGGCCTTGTCTGGTACCGGGTGGAGAGCGACGTGGGGATGATGGGCGGAAGCGGTGCCCACGAGTACATGGCGCCGAGCAGCGCCGGCGAGGACGTCGTGGCGCGCAGCCCCGGCGGTTCGTACGCTGCCAACGTCGAGTTGGCGGTGTCGGTGGCGGCCGACCCCGAGTTCGGCGAGGCCCCGGATGCCCCCGGGGAATTCGCGACGCCCGGCATCGGCAGCATCGATGAGCTCGCGGAGTTCACGGGGCTGGCCCCCGCGTGCCTGGCGAAGAGCGTCGTGCTGGTCTCCGACTCCGGCCCGGTGCTGGCCATCGTGCGTGGGGAACACCAGGTGCACGAGAAGAAGATCGCGCACCTCATCGGCGCCCACCGCGCCGCGCACCCCGAGGAGATCCGCGAGTGGTTCGGCGCCGATCCGGGATCGCTGGGGCCGGTGGGAATCGACGCCGGCACCGTGCGCATCATCGCGGACTCCACGCTGCAGACCGGCCACTACGTGACCGGCGCGAACCGGGACGGCTTCCACCTGCGCGGCGTGGTGCTGGGGCGCGACTTCCAGGCCGAGACGGCCGACATCCGCACCGTGCTCGAGGGCGAGCACGCCGTGGACGGCAGTGGGCCTATCGAATTGGTGCCGGTCATCGAGATCGGCAACATCTTCAAGCTCGGCACGAAGTACTCAGAGCCCCTCGACGCCCGCTACCTGGACGAGAACGGCCAGGAGCAGGTGATCATCATGGGGTCGTACGGCATCGGGCCCGCCCGTGTGGCGATGGCGGCCATCGAGCAGGGGCACGACGACGACGGCATCGTCTGGCCCACGGGCATCGCGCCCTTCGACGTGCACATCGTGCTGATCGGGGACCCCGACAGCGAGCAGGGCGCCTTTGCGGAAGCCCTTCTCGGCGAGCTGTCCGACCTGGGCCTCGAGGTGCTGCTGGACGACCGCCCGGGCCTTCGCCCTGGCGAGAAGTTCGTGGAGGCCGACCTGCTGGGTTGCCCGCTGCGCGTGACGGTGGGGAAGAGGACGCTCCCCGACGGGCCGCTCGAGGTGCAGGTGCGCCGCACACGCGAGAAGTCCGAGATCGCGCTGGAGGGCGCGGCCGAGCAGATCAGGTCCCTGTGGCTCGGCCTCGCCGGCGGCTGAGGTCGACGACCCCCGTGCTAGTCTCATCGGCGCTTCGGGGCGTGGCGCAGTCTGGTAGCGCACCCGGCTGGGGGCCGGGCGGTCGGAGGTTCAAATCCTCTCGCCCCGATTTACCGGAGCAGCAGTGAGCGGCGGCATCAAGCGCCGCCTGAGGTGGCTTCCCAACGCCGTCACCATCACCCGGCTGGCATGCCTTCCGGTGCTGCTGGTGTGGTGCATCGTCGCCGACGGTCCGTCATGGCCGCTGGGGATCTTCTTCGGCGCCATTGCCATCACCGACCTGCTCGACGGACGACTGGCGGCGCTCCTGGACGCCCGCACGCCGCTGGGGCGCATTCTGGATCCCCTCGCGGACAGGCTGCTGATGGCGGTGGGCCTGATTGGCCTGCTGCTGATGGGGCGCTTCGCCTGGCCTGCACCCACGATCGTGCTGATCCGCGATCTTGCGACCATCGCGGGGTTCGTGTGGTTGGCCCGCCGCGGGGTGCTGATGCAGATCGACTTCGCCGGGAAGGTGTCGTCGGGCTTCAACATGGGCTGCGTCGCCGTGGGGCTCGCGGTGTCGGGCAGCTGGGTTGACGTGTGCTTCTGGTGCGCGGTGGGGCTCTCGGTGCTCACCTTCGGCAACTACGTCGGAATCGCCGTGGGGAAGGTGCGCGCCCAGGGGCGCGGGGAAGTGGCCTCAACCACTACTTGAGGGTTGCCCCGGGCAGGACTACAGTGGGCCGCCCTCGAACGGGAGCCCCGTGTCCGACAGCACGCCAGATCGGAGTATCCAGTGGTGACGTGCCCCTCCTGCGGGGTCGAGCGCCCCGATGGCGACCGCTTCTGCGGATCGTGCGGCGCCCCGATTCCCGATCCGGCCCAGGCAACCCAGACCACGGGCCCCATCGACTCGCCCGTGGACGCCGGGCTCACGCCCCCTGGCGCCATGCCCCGGCTCGGACCCGCGCTGGCCGTGAGGATGGCCGGCGGGCGCACGGGCGAGTTCTTCCCGCTGATGCTGCCGGTCACGACCATCGGGCGGTCGCCCGAGTGCGAGATCTTCCTCGACGACATCACGGTGTCGCGGGCCCACGCCGAGGTGCGCGAGGGGCCGGGTGGTTTCGTGCTGCACGACGACGGCAGCACCAACGGCACCTATGTGAACCGCCGCCTCATCGAGGCCCCGGAGATCCTGGCCGATGGGGACGAGGTGCAGGTGGGCAAGTTCCGGCTGGTGTTCATCGCGTGAGGGACCTCGGCGTCCAGACCGAGTTGCTGGGCCCGGATGATGGGGATCACGCGGCGGGGATGACCATCGGCGCGGTGTGCGACTCCCTGCGCCCGGAGTTCCCCGACCTCTCGATCTCGAAGCTGAGGTACCTCGAAGACCAGGAACTGGTCACGCCGCGGCGCACCAACGGGGGTTACCGGCTCTACGGCCCCAGGGACGTCGAGCGCCTGCGCACGATCCTCAGGCTGCAACGCGACGAGTTCCTTCCCCTCAAGGTCATTCGCGAGGAACTCGACTCCATGCGCACCGGCGCGGTGGCGGCGGCAAAGCAGTCCCGGCGCATGAAGAGGGAGAACCTCGGCAAGGGCGGGGAGGCCCGGCGGCACGGCATCGCCGAGGTGCTGTCGGCATCCGGCGCCGATGCCGCCCTGGTGAAGAGCCTCGACCAGTACGGCCTGATCAGTGGCACCGACCACCTCGACGACAACGACCTCGAGATCGTGAAGGCCGCAGTGGAGCTTCGGGCCTATGGGCTCGAGCCACGGCACCTTCGCACGCTGAAGATGGCCGCAGAGCGCGAGGCGGGCCTGCTCGAGCAGGTGCTCTCGACGGGCCTGCGGTCGTCCAACCCGGATCGCCGCCGCGAGGCCGTCGACTCGCTGGAATCCCTGGCGGCCCTGGCGTCGCATGTGCGCCATCTCATCCTCGTGCAGGAACTGCGTGCGGTCGTATCGTCCATTCCCAACGTGTCCGCGGAGGACCATTGAGCTACGACATCGACGCGGCGATCCGCCGCATCCCGCACCACCCCAAGCCGGGCATCCTGTTCTACGACCTCATGCCCCTGTTCGAGGACCCCCAGGGGCTCGCGGCATGCGTTGACGGCATCGCGGGGTGGGCACGGGACCGGGATGTGGACGTCGTTCTCGGCGCCGAGGCCCGCGGATTCATCCTGGGCGGTGCGATCGCGCGCTCCCTCGACGCCGGGTTCGCGTGTGCGCGCAAGCCGGGGAAGCTCCCGTTCGACGTCATCACGCGTGAGTACGACCTCGAATACGGCACCGACACGCTCGAGATCCACCGCGACGCCATCCGGCCGGGGCAACGCGTGCTGGTGCACGACGACCTCCTGGCCACCGGCGGCACCGCTGCCGCCAAGTGCGAGCTGGTCGAGGAACTCGGCGGAGTCGTCGCAGGGGTGGCGTTCGTGGTGGAACTCACCTTCCTGCCCGGGCGCGAGCGCCTGGGTGGCTACGACATCCTCTCGCTGGTGTCCTACGACAGTGAGGCCGTCGAGGCGTAGGTGCGCTCGAGGTGGGCCAGGAACGGGTCGGCCGTGAGGTCCGAACCTGTCGCCCGCCGCATGAGTTCAGGCGTCTCCATCACACGCCCGTGCGCGTGCACGCGCTCGCGCAGGAACGCCAGCAGGGGCGCGGGCCCCTCGGCCGCGAGGACGTCGCCGATGGGCCCGACCTCGCGCTCGAGGGCCTCTGCCAGCATCGCCGCATAGAGGTTGCCCAGGGTGTAGGTGGGGAAGTAGCCGATGATGCCCGCGGCCCAGTGGACGTCCTGCATGGCCCCCTCCGCGGGCGCCGTGGGGCGGATGCCCAGCAGGGCCTCCATGCCGTCGTCGAAGGCGAGTGGCAGGTCGGCCACCTGGAGGTCGCCGGTGATGAGGGCCCGCTCCAAGCGGGTACGCAGCACGATGTGCAGGTCGTAGGTGACCTCGTCGCTCTCCACGCGAATCGGCTGCAACTGCACGCGGTTGAGGGCCCGCACGTAGTCGTCCGTGTCCAGCGCGCCGGCCACGCCCGGGAACGCCTGGCGCAGGCCGGGCTGCAGTCGCGCCCAGAACTCAGGAGTGCGCCCAACGTGGTTCTCCCAGAAGCGCGACTGGCTCTCGTGCGCGCCCAGTGAGGGCGCGTCACCCGCAAGCGTGCGACGGCGCTCCTCGGGGATTCCCTGGTCGTACAGCGCATGGCCCCCCTCGTGCAGCGCGGCCATGATCGACGACAGCGGGTCGGACACATCCACCCTGGTCGACAGCCGTGTGTCGCCGGCCCCAAGCCCCATCGTCACGGGGTGTGCGGTACGGCCCACGAGGCCGCGCGTCGCGTCGAATCCGATGTCGCGCACCACATCGGCCGCGAGCGCCATCTGGGCGGGGTCGTCCCAGGGCCCGGGGGGCAGAGGCGGGCCACCGGCTCCTGCGAGGTGGTCGACCAGCGGCCGCACCCTGGCGGCGAGCGAGTCGAGCACGGGCTCCAGCATTGCGTGGGTCGTGCCCGGCTCGTAGAGGTCGATGAGGGCGTCGTAGGGGTCACCGCCATCGGCGAGTGCCTCGCCGTGGTCCCGTGTCAGCGCGATGAGGGGCGTGATGGCCCCGATCCATGCCTGCACGTCACCCTTGGGGCGGGCCTCGCTCCATACGGCGACCCCCCGCGAGGAGGCCTCCGTCAGCGATCGCACAAGGGCCTCGGGCACGCGTGCCGCGCGGTCGCGCTCGCGCCGGGCCACGCGTGCGCTGGCGGCCCTCCACGGGTCGTCAGAGTCGGCGACCACCTCGAGGGCGTCCCCAGCCGCAGGATCCAGTAGGTGGGAATGCCTCAGGGCGGCGAGGGTGGCCAGCTGGCTGCCCCGTGCCTCTGCTCCGCCGGGCGGCATGATTGTCTCGCGATCCCACTCGAGCACCGCGGCCGCCCCGTCGAGGTCGGCCAGCGTCCCCATCCACTGCGTTGCGATGTCCCACGCGCGTTCCTGTTCCATACCGCCACGCTACCCGCGAGGCGTATTCTCGTGCTGTTGAACCAGCGCCCGTCATTCATCGTCTGGTGGGAGGACCTGCACGTGGGGGTGCAGATCGCCGCCACCTTCCTGGTCGCCCTGATCCTGCTGTGGGTGGCCCATGTGGCGCTCCTCAACCAGCCCGTGGGCCGCGGGCTGATCTACGCAGTGTTCTGGGCGGTGCCCGTGACGGTGGTGGTCGTGGGCGGCACCCGCACCGAGAGGGCCAGGCGCCTTCGATCCGAGGGGCGTGACCCCTCATGACCAGCCATTGGAGGATTTCCCGTGACGCCTGACGATGCCGTGCGAAGCGCTCTCTGCACCCACATGGGACGCGAGTTCACCGCGCACTTCCAGTACCTGGCGATGTCGGCGTGGCTCGAGGACGAGGGCCTGCCCGAGATGGCCGGCTTCTTCGCCCGGCAGGCGGCCGAGGAGCACATGCATGGCATGAAGTTCTTCCGCTTCGTCATCGACACCGGTGGTCCGGTGCGCATTCCGGCCATCGACGCGCCCCGTGCGGAGTTCGAGTCGGTCGAGGTGCTGGTGTCGGCCGCCCTCGCGCAGGAGGAGCAGGTCACGGCCTGGATCGACGAGCTCGTGCACCTCGCGAGGGATCACCGCGACCTGGCCACCGAGACGTTCCTTCAGTGGTTCGTCACGGAGCAGGTGGAGGAGGTCTCGACGATGAACGAGCTGCTGCAGGTGGTGAGGCACGCTGGCCCGAGCCTGCTGCTGGTCGAGGACTACATCGTCCGGCGCCAGCCGGCGACCCCTGCCGCCTAGGAGATCGGGGGGCGGGGGAGGTTCGGCACGAAGCGGCCGATCCTCGACCGGTTGCGCACGACCCACGGGTAGATGCGGTAGGCCCCGGTGGCCAGGAACACCTGCCCCCCGTGCAGGCGCGTGAGGATCACCCGGAAGCCCTCGGTGGCAGACGCCAGGCCGCGCTCGTCGGCGGCATGCACCGATGCATGGCGCAGCTCGGGCGGCAGTGAGGCAAGTATCCGCACGGCCCGGGGGTCGTCGAAGGGGAGCAGCCTGACGCCCGGCGGGCGCTGGACCCGCCGGGCGACGTGTGCGAACGCGCGGCAGAACCTGCAATCGCCGTCATAGAGGATGACGAGCGGCTGCAGGGGAGGGGTCAGGCCGTCATGCTCCTGAACAGCGGGGTGACGTCGGCGTCCATGGCGTCATAGTAGGACTCGTGGCGGTGCGGGTCGGCCGTACGGCGCACGCCGGCATCCTGGGTGTCGCCCCGCGACACGCTGACCCCGGACGGGGCGATGAGGATGATGCCCTGGGCGACGTCGGTCACCGATCCCTCGAGCGCCGCGGTGAGACCACCGCAGAAGTCGCGCAGGCGCTCCTCGAGCTCGCGATCGATGGCGCGCATGTCCAGGAACACCGACGAGCCGTGCTTCACGCGGTCGCCGATCTCCTGTGCGTCGTTGAACGTGAGCGGGCTGAGCATGTGGACCCGCACAGGGGCGGGGAGTGCATGGACGGGCATGGTCCCTCCGGATAGTGGTTCCGGGTGTCCCTTTCGCCGCCGGGGGCCCCGCTCCTACCCGGCGTCACCGGGTGGCTGCACCAGCATCACCGCACACGGTGAGTTGTAGGCCAGGTGCTGGGCGAAGCTGCCGAGCAGCAGGTGCTCCACGCGCCCGCGGTGACGCACCGCGACCAGCAGGTCCACATCGGCCCCGCGCGCCCATTCGGAGACGACGGTGGGGGCGTGGCCCTCCAGCAGTACCCCCTCCGAGCCCGGCGAGAGGGCCACCATGCGCTCCATCCAGGACCTGGCGTCGTGGACGTCGTCGTTCATCTCCTCGCCGACGTAGCCCGTGTACACGGACACGCCCGGCTCCATCACGTGCACCAGGGTCAACCTGCCGGCACCAAGCGCGCGCATGCGGATGGCGGCTGCCAGCGCGGCGTCACCCGCGGGCGATCCGTCGAGGCAGCAGGCGATGTGTGCGTATGCGTCAGCCATGCACGGGAGGCTAAGGCATCCCCGGCAGGGCCGCCGGGATCGAGGCCGCGATGCGCAGCGCATCGGCCGGGGGATCGGGCGTGCCCCTCACCTGCAGTCCGAACGCACGGTCCCCGCGCTCCCACACGAGGAACGCCATGCCGCGTGCGCGGAGCACCCCGGGTGCCCCTGCCACGTCCACCGCCTCGCCGCGCGCGTCGGGCAACTCGGGCACGGCGAGCGGTCCGGGGCCCTGGCGCAGCAGCACCCGCGAATCCGACCCGTCGGGGGCCCATGCGATGGCGATGGACGGTGGGGCGAAGGGGTAGGCGGCCTCGGGCTCGACCCGAACGGTGGTCATCGAGAAGGCATCGGGAAGCCAGGTGGGCAGCAGCGCCGTGTACCCGGCCTCGAGTTCGGCCACGTCGAGCCCCTGCACGGTGTCGCCGGCGCCGAAGCCGGCGGCCATCCCGTGGCTGGCACCAAGCCGCCCCTCCACGCGACCGGCCACCAATGCCATCTCGTTCAGGCCGGTGCGCAGGAGCCGGCCCACCGACTCGCCCTCGGGGGTGATGGCGTCGAGTGCGACCAGTGGGGGTTCCCGCGGGATGCGGCCGGCAAGGATGCCACCGGCGTGCACGCCCACCTCCACGGGGTCAGGTCCCGCCAGCGTTGCCCGGACGGATGAGATGCCCGGCGCGACACGGCCGAGCAGCAGGTGATCGGAGGCCCCCTCACCCGAGACGTCGCAGATGGTGGCGGTGATCGGCCTTGCGGGGCTCGGCACCCCAGGGGGGCATCCGAGGCGCGCGGGCACCGCGAGGTCCGCGGTCACCCACGCGGCGCGAACACGCTCCGGCTCGCCCGTGCGCGATACGGCCACCCATGCGCCCGAGCCCGGCGCGGGTGGCAGCACCACCTCCACCGGGTGACCCAGCACCCGCGCGAGCACCTCGGGGTCGGCGGGAGAGTCCGTCATGTCCACACGTTAGACGCCGGGCGCCGGGTACAGTGGCCGCCATGAGCGCCCAACCGGTCCGGATCGCCCTCGAGAACCCCGACATCATCCTCATGCAGCGCCCTGAATCACCGGCGCTGGTCCATGGGCGGGTGGACCCCTCGGCGCATCCCGAACTGCAGCCGCTCTGGGACGACGAGGACGGCCCGAAGGGCACCGCCCGGGTGGAGCTGCGCGACGGCGCGCACGTGTGCGTGGCGTCCATCACGACCCCCGTCGAGATGGAGATGGAGGTCACCCTCGGGCTCCCCGACGACCTGGCTGCAGGCATGGAGCGGCGGCCGTCGGCGATGGTGATGATCTACCCCGATGACGACGCCCGTGGAGCGGGCCTATCCGACTTCCGCACCGGCGGGGTGCGCGGCGACTGGGTGCGCCTGGGCATCATCCTGCCCATCGCCACCACGGACCCCCTGAGGTCGTCCTAGAGGTACGCCAGCGGGGGCATCGCCACCCCGGCGATGCGGATCTCGAAGTGCAGGTGGCTGCCGGTTGAGCGACCCGTGCTTCCCATGCGCGCGATCACCTGGCCGATGGCGACGGTATCGCCCTTCGCCACGTCGAACGCGCTGAGGTGGCCGTAGCGGGTGGTCTCGCCACCCCCGTGGTCGAGCACGATGAGGTTGCCGTAGGCGCCGTTCGCCGCCGCGGTGATGACGACCCCTGCCTTGGATGCCCGGATGGGGCGACCGAGCGGCGCCGCGATGTCGATGCCCTCGTGCATGCGGCCCCACCGGGGCCCGAAGGGTGAGCTGACCATTCCGCTGGCCGGCCACACGAAGCCGGCCTTCGAGGGCGTGGTGTCGTTCGGCTCGGGCACCGGGTACTCGTCGAACGAGCCATCCGCGTTGCGCCCGCTGCCGGAGAGGGGCGAGGCGGCCACGGTGCGCACGATGACGCCCAGCCTCTTCAGCACCGCGGCGTCGGCGACGCCCGTGGCGCGCACCTTCATCCTGCGCTGCAGAATGCGCACGCCTGCCCGGGTGCGCGCCCCATAGGCGCCATCAACCGGCACCTTGATTCCCCGCACGCGCAGGGCGCGCTGCAGGCTCTTGACCGAGGCACCGCGCGACCCCGGCCGCAGCACCTGTGCAGGCGGGGCCGTGGTGGGTGATGCAGGCGCCGCGGGCGTGGGTGCAGGTGCCGGGGTCGGAGCGGGAGCGGGAGTCGGCGCGGGGGGCGCGGCTGACGCGGGAGGCTGCGACACGTCGGATCCGGGGGTTGCCGGAGGCGCGGGGGCCTGCTGGGCCAGCGCGGGGGATGCCAACGCGGTCATGCCCAGGCATGCAGCGCCGGCCAGGAATGCGAAGGGCTTCCAGACCATTCGGGGATTGACCCTAGCGGACGTGCTCGGCGTGGGCTCCATGCCGGGTCCTTTGGGCCACGCGGGCAGGACTCCTTGTGCCTTGCGGTGCCGGGGCGCCTCCGGCAACGCGGATTTCCCCGGTTTGCGTAACAATCGCGTTATGAGCGAGATGC
>CAMCDF010000056.1 GCA_945873475.1 Bifidobacterium breve
CGCCATCGCGCTGCTCAGCCGGGGCGAGGTGGTGGCCACCAGGTTCGGCGCTATCCCGGCCCACGGACTGGACCAGTGGATGGCCGAGCACTTCGGCGCGGCGGACACCCCGGTGCCCGAGGGCATCTCGGCCGCCGAGCAGGAGGTGCTCGACCGCACGGCCGCGCGCCGCGCGCAGCACAACGCCGTGAAGGGGCGCTGAGCGCGCCCACCATATGGGTGCTCGGGGATCAGCTCGATCCCTCGGGCCCGGCGTTCCGCGGCCACCGCCCCGGCGAGGCCCGCGTGCTGATGGTGGAGAGCGAGTTCGCCCTTCGCCGCCTCCCGTACAACCGCGAGCGGCGGGTGCTGGTGATCGGCGCCATGCGGCGCATGGCCGAAAGCCTGCGGGCGCGCGGCTGGATGGTCGACCTGCGGCAGGCGCCAACGCTTGCCGATGGCGTGCGCGGGCACGTGGCCGACCACGCACCCGAGGGCATCGTGGTGGCGCACCCGACCTCGCGCAGCGGCCTGGCCCTGGTGCGCAGGCTGCAGCGCGACCTGCCGGTGCGCATCGATGTGCGCGACGCGGTGGGGTTCATCACCCGCCCCGGCGAGTTGGGCGAAATCCTCGGGCGGCGTCAGCCGCGCATGGACACCTTCTACCGCGAGATGCGCCGCCGACTCGACATGCTTGTGGGCCCCGACGGCAAGCCCGTGGGCGGCGCCTGGAGCATGGACACCGAGAACCGCCGGCCGCCGCCGCGCACGCGCGACCTGGGGGCGCCCGCCCCCTGGCTGCCGGCGGCAGACGACCCGATCGACCGGGCGCTGCGCGATGAGTTCGCAGGGCTTCCCGAGACCGGATCGGGGGGCGAGCGGGTGATGGCGGCCACGCCCGAGCAGGCCGAGGCCGCGCTCGACCGCTTCATCGACGCCCGCCTGGCGGGGTTCGGCCCGCACCAGGACGCCATGATGGACGACGACTGGGCCATGTCGCACGCGCTCATCTCAGGCCCCATGAACCTGGGCATGCTCTCCCCCCTGCACGTGGCCCGCCGCGTTGCCGACGCCCTGGGCGACGGTGCCCCGCTGGCGTCGGTGGAGGGATTCGTGCGGCAGGTGATCGGCTGGCGCGAGTACGTATGGGGCTGGTACTGGCGACGGCCCTGGCGCCAGGCCAATGCGCTCGATGCCACCGCGCCGGTGCCCGCTGCGCTCATGGGCGCGCCCACGCGCATGAGATGCGTGCAGGTGGCCATGGAGGGCATCGACCAGCGCGGGTACTCACATCACATCCAGCGGCTGATGGTGCTGGGAACCCTCATGCTCATGCGCGGCACCCAGCCCTGGTCGGCAACCCGGTGGTTCTGGGCCGCGCACGTGGACGCATCGGCGTGGGTGATGGCGCCGAACGTGGTGGGCATGGCGCTGTTCGCGGACGGCGGCGACATGATGACCAAGCCGTATGCGGCCAGCGGCGCCTACATCAAGCGCATGAGCAACCACTGCAAGTCGTGCGCGTACGACCCCCGGCTGGCGACGGGCCCGCGTGCCTGCCCGTTCACCACCCTCTACTGGGACTTCCTCGACCGCCACCGTGAACGCCTCGGGCAGAATCCCCGCATGTCGCTCTCGATGCGCAATCTCGACCGGCGGGACGACCTGCCGGACATCCGCGCGCACGCGCGCACGGTGATGGACGACCTGGACGGGGGGACAGCCTGATGGACGAACCGATCAAGCGACGTGGGCGCATCACCACCAGGGGCCCCGGCGCCTCGCGGGTGCGCGACGCCGACCTGGCGCTGCTGCAGGGCCCGGAGCCCGACTTCGTATCCACCGACCCCTGGCGCGCCCTGCGCATACTCGGCGAGTTCGTGGAGGGCTTCGACCTGCTGGCGCGGGTGGGCCCGGCGGTGTCGGTGTTCGGCTCGGCCCGCACGGGCCCCGACGACCCCGACTACGCAGCGGCCGTCGAGATAGGCCGGCTGCTGGCGGGCGCCGGGCGCGCCGTGATCACCGGCGGTGGCCCGGGAATCATGGAGGCCGCCAACAAGGGTGCGTGCGACGGCGGCGGGCTGTCGGTGGGCCTCAACATCGAGCTGCCCCACGAGCAGTACCGCAACCCCTACGTGAACCTGGGCGTGGACTTCCGGTACTTCTTCGTGCGCAAGACGATGTTCGTCAAGTACTCCGAGGCGTTCATCGTGATGCCCGGCGGGTTCGGCACCCTCGACGAACTGTTCGAGGCGCTGGTGCTGATCCAGACCGGCAAGGTGCGCGACTTCCCGCTGGTGCTGTACCGCAGCGCCCACTGGCGGGGGCTCATCGACTGGATGCGCGAGTCGACGCTGGAGGAGGGGTGGATCGAGGAGTCGGACCTCGAGCGCATCCATCTGGCCGACAGCCCCGAAGAGGTCGTTCACCACGCATGTGGGGGCAACGCCTAGCCGCACGTATGGGGGAATTGCCCCCGAAATGGCCGTTGCTGCACGGGCGAAAGCGACGGAAACTCGGATGCATGACGCATGCGGCCAGAGACGACGGCGACCTCCTCTCCGTATCGGCGGCGGCGGGCCTGCTTGGCGTGAGCGTTTCGTCGCTGCGCGCGTGGGCCGCGGCCGGCCAGGTGCCGCACGAGCGCACACCGGGCGGGCACCGCAGGTTCGACCGCGAGGTGCTGCGCGCATGGCTGGCCGCGCGTGGCGGCGAGCTGCCCCAGCAGCCATCGGGGCGCGGGCACGCGCTGGTTGCCGGCCGCATCGAGGCGCGCCCGGTGGCCGCGGGGGTGATCAGCGCGAACTCGCGTCAGATCGTGAGCGACGCCCTGGCGCTGATGGCCGATGGTGGCCATCCGTCGCACAGGCGAACGCACGCCCGGTCGGACCGCCTGGCCGAGCAGGTGTGCGACCTTGCCGACGCCCTCGAGGCCGGCGACCTCTCGGTGTGCCTGCGCGAGGCCGAGTGGCAGGCGCACCGCCACGGCGCTGCGGGGCTGCCGGCCACCCAGCCGGTGGGAGAGGCCCTCGCGCTCGGCCGTGCCGTGGAGCGCACCCTGCGCGACCACGGGTGCGGCGAACGCGACATCACCGTGGCGCGGTCGGCCCTTGACCGCATCATCTGGAGGGCCGCTGCAGGGCTGGCAGCCGGCAGGAGGTCGCGTGAGCAGGCGCACGACGGGCTGGTGATGGGCCATGCCGCCTAGCGCCCGCACCCGCCAGGCGCGGGCCTGGCTGCCCATCTCCGACGCCGCGAAGGCACTTGGCGTGAGCACCAGCACGCTCCGCGCCTGGGCGGCGGACGGTCAGGTGCCCCACGTGCGCACGGCGGGCGGACACCGTCGCTTCAACCCCGACGCCCTCGCGGAGTGGATCGCCGAGCGCCCCGAGGCCGCCACGCCCCGCGAGGAAAGATCCACCCATGCGCGACCGTGCCCGGCCGCCGCCGACGTGCTTCTGCAGCGGGCAGACCGCATTGCGGAGCTCGCCAACGGCGTGCCGGGACATCGCGCGGCCGTGGACTGGGTGCTGGTGCTGTCGCAGGCCCTTCGCACCGGACGCCTGGCCGACGCCCTGGCCCGCGCCGAGGCGCTGGGGCGTGCCCATGGATCGGCCGGGTCGCCGGCCCAGGCGGCGCTGCAGGTGGCCATCAGCATGGAGCGGGCCGTCGACGACGCGCTGGCAGAGGATCCTCACGACCTTTCGCAGGAGGACCGCGACCACGTGGCGGCCACCATCCGCCGGGTGGTGGTGCGAATCGCCGACTCCTGGGCAGCGGCCACGCCGCATGGCCGCGCCGAGGCGGCGCCAGCCGCCTAGCGCGCGGCGGGGGTCCGCACGGGCACGTCGACGGCCTCGAGCGTGGACCCATCGCGGCGCACGGCCCGCACCTTCAGCGACGACGGCGTGGCGTCGACCTCGAGGAAGTGGTGCTCGGGAGTGCACTTGGCCAGCCCGGCGGGCAGGCGCACGCACGGGTACACGGCCGCGCCGCCTCCGCCGGTGACGATGTAGGTGACGCCCCCGGTGACCACCCGCTCGTACGAGTGATTGTGGCCGCTCAGCACCAGCGACACGCCGTACTTCCTGAACAGCGGCACCATCAGGCGCTGCGTGGTGGTGGAGGGCTCGTGGATGCCTGCCGTGTACGGCGGCTGGTGGATGGACACCACCCGAACGGGCTCGGTTGCGCGCTGGAGCGTGCGCCTGAGGAACGCCAGCTGAGCCGTTGACGAGGGCTGGTTGCCGTCGAGCACCACCACGCGAAGCGGCCCGCGCGTGAACGTGTACCAGCGGCGGGGCGAGGCCAGCCGGGTGGCGGTGGAGTTGCCGCCCAGGTCGTGGTTGCCCCACGTGGCGCGCCAGGGGATGCCCGCCTTCAGCAGGCAGGCCTCGGGGCGGTCGAAGTTGGCGGTCGTGGCCCGGCCATCGGGCGTATAGAAGTTGTCGCCCGTGGTGAGCAGGAACGCCGCCGGGCGGGCCGCGTGGCTGGCGCACATGCGCGTGCTGATGGCCGCCTGGGCGCTGCTGCCCGTTCCCCAGTCGCCCTTGGCCAGGAACCTGACCTGCTGGGGCTGCTGCGCCAGGGCGGGCGCGGCCACGACGGCGGCCAGGGCGGCGCCAAGGGCTATCGATGGCAGTGCTCTGCGGTTCATGCGCCGCATGGTTGCACCGCTCGGGCTAGGCAGCGCGTGCGCCGGGTGCGCCGGCGGCACCGGCACGAAGGCGATCGCGGGCGGCGTCGATGGCCTGCACCACCTGCGAGGGGTCCGGATGAACCCCCGGCATGGGCGGCGGCACCTGCTGCGGCCGACGGGCGATGGCCGCGGCGGCGCCGGCCGCCCCGGCGGTGACCAGCGATGCGATACCCAGGAACGCCTTCATGGGGACCGATGGTAGGGACGGCGCCCGCTGTCACGATGCCGGGGGCAATCGGGCGCGAACGCGCGTGATCGGGCTCATCACGCTGTTATAGTCTCCGACCTGCCGCGGCCGGGAGGGGTCACACCCGTGACCCCCGACCCCTGCTGCGGCTGACCAGTTACTGAACCAAGACCGACACCGGAGGCCCGGCGATCACCCCGTACCAGATCATGATGATCCTCAGCACCGAGGTGGATGGCGAGCAGCATGCAGAGGCCATCTCTCGCGTGCGGTCGCTCGTCGAGGACGCGGGCGGGACCGTGGACGACGTGGCCGAGTGGGGTCGCCGCAAGATCGCCTACCCCGTGCGCAAGCAGGCCGATGGCGTGTACGTCATCGTCACCTGCCAGACCACGCCCGAGGTCATCGACGAGATCGGCCGCGTGCTGTCCATCAGCAAGGACGTCGTGCTGCGCGCCATGCCGTTCCGCCTCACCGAGGCCGAGCTGGCCACCGTGCAGGCCGGCGGCGTGCCCGAGCCGGTCGACGAGCGCCCCGAGCGCGAGGAGCGCCCGCGCGGCGGCCGCCGTGGCGGCGGTGGCGGCGGCGGTCGCAGGCGCGACCGATAGGCGCCGGACCCATTTCGAGGAGCTGACGTGCCAGCCGACCTGAACCGCGTGACCCTGGTGGGTCGCCTCACCCGTGACCCCGAGGTGCGCCACCTGCGCTCCGGAGACCCCGTGGCGTCGATGCGCCTGGCGGTGTCCAGCCGCGGGCGCGACGATGGCGGCCAGTGGACCGACCGCCCGAACTACTTCGACGTCACCGTCTTCGGCCGCCAGGCCGAGACCGTGTCGAACTACCTGGCGAAGGGCCGGCGCATCGGCGTCGACGGCCGTCTCTCGTGGCGCGAGTGGGAGGCCCAGGACGGCACCAAGCGCCAGAGCGTCGAGGTCATCGCCAACGACATCTTCTTCCTCGACAACCGTGGCGAGGGCGAGGGCGGCGGCGGCGGATGGTCTGCGCAGGCTGCGCCGGCCAGCCCGGGCGGCGACCTGCCCGTGGACACCAGCGACCTTTCTTCACCGGCTCCGGCACCCGCCGGGGACGACGACATCCCGTTCTAGGAACCGACTGATGCAGGCAATCCTCCTCGAAGACATCAAGGGCCTCGGCGAGGCCGGGGCCGTGGTCAACGTGGCGCGTGGCTACATGCGCAACTACCTCGAGCCGCGCAAGCTGGCCGAGGTCGCCACGGCGGCCCGCATCGCCGAGGTGCAGCGCACGCAGGAGCAGCGCGCTGCCGCCCGGGCCAAGAAGATGGCCGAGGACCGCGAGCTGGTCGACCTGCTCGGGCGCACCATCCTCACGCTCAAGGCGAAGGCCGGCGGCGATGGCCGCCTGTTCGGATCGATCACGGCGGCCGACGTGTCGGACGCCATCCTCGAGGCCCGCGAGGTGCGGGTGGACCGCCGCCACATCACGGTGGACCCGCCCATCCGATCCACCGGCACGTACGTGGTGCCGGTTGACCTGGGCGAGGCAGGCGTGGCCGAGGTCAAGACGATCGTCTCCCCGCTCATCGACGAGTGAGTTCCGAGACCGGAGCGGTTGCCCGCCGGCAGGCGGCGTCTCCCGCACCGGTCGGCGGCGGGCACATCGCCCCGCCGCAGAACCAGGAGGCCGAGCAGCTGCTGCTGGCCTCCCTCATCGACGGGCCGCAGAACAACATCGCCGAGGCGATGGCGCTCGTGCAGCACGACGACTTCTATCGCGAGGGCCATAGGCGCATCTTCAACGCCATCACCGAGCTCTTCGCGGTCGGTGAGCCCATCGAGCCCATCATCGTGATCGAGCAGCTCACGAAGACGGGCGACCTCGACATGGCGGGCGGGCGCGACGCCGTGCTCGACCTCATGACCACCCCGTACATCGCGGCGTCGTATCGCACGTACGGGGAGATCGTGCGCGACACCGCCACCCAGCGTCGCCTGCTGCAGGTGGGCCAGGAGATCGAGACCCTCGTGGCCGACCGCGAGGGCGAGACCACCGAGATGGTGCAGCGGGCCGAGGACCTCATCTACGACCTCACCCAGAAGCGCACCCGGGGCGACTTCGTGGGCACCGACACGCTGGTGATGACCAGCATGGAGCGCCTGGTGGCGGCCAGCGAGCACGGCTCGGAGGTCACCGGCCTGCCCACCGGCTTCGAGGACCTCGACCGGCTCACGGGCGGTTTCCGTGCCGCCAACCTCATCGTGGTGGCCGCACGCCCCTCGATGGGCAAGACCGCCCTGGCGCTGTGCATGGCCGAGCACGTGGCGCTGGCCGAGGAGAAGCCGGTGGCCATCTTCAGCCTCGAGATGAGCGGCGAGGAACTGACCCAGCGCATGCTGTGCTCGGTGGCGATGGTGGATGCCTCGCGCATGCGCAGCGGGCGGCTGTCGGCCGACGACTGGCCGCGTGTGAGCCAGGCGGCCGACCGCCTGTCGAAGGCGCCCATCTTCATCGACGACTCCGAGGGCATGACCGTCACCGAGATGCGCACCAAGGCGCGGCGGCTGAAGGCCCGCAGCGGCGACCTGGGCCTGATCGTGGTCGACTACATCCAGCTGATGGAGGGCGCGCCCAACCTTCGCCGGCGCGACGAGAACCGCGTGCAGGAGCTGTCGGCCATCTCGCGTGGCCTCAAGATGATGGCCCGCGACCTCGAGGTGCCCATCATCGTGGTGTCGCAGCTGAACCGGTCGCCCGACGCCCGAAACGACAAGCGCCCCATGCTGTCCGACCTGCGCGAGTCGGGCGCCATCGAGCAGGACGCCGACATGGTGCTGCTGATCTACCGCGACGACTACTACGAGCCCGACAGCGAGAGCAAGGGCATCGCCGAGGTCAACGTGGCCAAGCACCGTAACGGCCCCACCGACCGGGTGAAGCTGGCGTTCATGGGCACGTACGCGAAGTTCGCCAGCCTGGCCTCGGACCACGACGGGCGGTGAAGGTTGTCAGTGAAGTTGTCCAATTGTCACGCTAGTTGTCCGCTAGGTGTCCACTTTGCCAGCGGAGTTGTCCACTGGGATGGCGGCAGCGCGGTGGGCCGGCACGACGGGCTGCCCCGCTAGCCAGGTAGGCCCTCCCGGGCGGTATCGCCACCGTTGGCCGACCGCCGTAGCGATGACGGCTCAGGCCAGCCGGGCTGCCTACTCGCTCTGTCGCAAAGCCATGCGCCGTCGAGTGCTTCGCGCGGCGCATCCCCGCAGCTGCGCGGGCCGTCAGTCGTCGTTCCCGAGGCTGCGGTCATGCCCGGGCTCGCAGACTTCCTCAGGCGGCGGACCGTCGCAGCAGGCGTTCGCTGCGGCCGCAATGGGCATCGCCACACAGTCGCAGCCTTCTCCCCTCCATGCATCCAGCCCCTCCTTGAGCGCCACTCCCGCGATGTAAAGGCCCACGACGGGGTCGAGCCACCACGCGCCGAACAGGGCGTTACCGAGGAGCCCGACCAGCAGGGCTGCGGCCAGATACGTGCAGAGCATGTTCTGGCGTCCCTCCCCAAGAAGAGCGGGGGAGTTGAGTTGCCGGGCGATGCGTTGCTTGGCGACCCCAAGGATCGGCATCGTCACCAGCGAGGCGATCGCCAGTCCTATCCCGAGGTAGCTCACATCCGGGTGCTCTGCCCCGATCAGGCTGCGGATTGACTCAACCGCCACGTACGGCGCAAGGATGAAGAACTGGATGGCGACGAGCTTCTGTGCGCGCTCCTCGGCGACCTGCGAGAACATTCGCGCCCCGGTGAATCGCCAAATGATGATGCCGCTGGCGAGCCCCTCGATAACCGAGTCCAGGCCGAAGCCAATGAGCGCAATCGAGGACGCCGCGATACCGGCAGTGATGCCGATAATCCCCTCGGCTGAGAGGAGGGCCAGCGATAGCCATGAGAGCTGCCGCGCACGTCTGGCGAGCTGGCGGCTCGCGGTTGAACTCGGCACAAGCGCACGAGTCGCCGGGGCGGGGTGCGTACTCATCCCACCGGCTCGCCCGCCAAGGCCCCGACGAGGCGCGCGCCCTCGTCTGAGAGCGAATACAGGACCATCTTCCCGTCTCGGCGTGATGTGGCGAGACCAGCGGTTCGGAGGGCGCGCGCGTGGTGGGACACCAGCCTTTCGTCCCGTCCCACCACCCACGCCAGGTCGCACACACATAGTTCGCCGCCCGCGGCGAGGGCGAACGCCATCGACAGCCGCGTGGGATCGCCAAGACCCTTGGCCCGCTCGGCTATGGCACTCACTTCGGATGCCGAACGCTGCTCACGGCGCACGCGCTCAGCGACATCTAGGTCGAGACAAAGGAGATTGCACGTGTCGCTCATTCGTACATTCTAACGCTCATGCGGGCGTATCTGGTGCCGTGGGCGCAAACATCAGAATGGGACGGGCCTCGCCTCGCTGCGCAACCAGATGCTCCTCCTCAACGAGCATCTGGGTGCGGGAGCTCTTGCGTGAGACAGCCCTACCGAGCCACACTCGGTGACTTCCTTCGGCGAGGAACTTGGCCGACAGGCGCACGAGCATCGCTCGAGCTGGCGCCCCGATGAAATGGACAACCAGAGGGGCTTCCCACCAGAATGGAAGCGGTCAGGATCAGGCCTCCGAGCGCAAGGACGGTCAGTGCCAAGGACATGCTCCTCGACCTATCCGCCCCCGGGCAGCCTAAGCGCGTGAAGGCTGTCAGTCAGGTGGCCGTATCTGACCGGGCCATCCGCGGCCGCCTATCCCGTGCGTCGAGGAACGCTTGCGTAGTCACCGCCGCGCGCGGGCATATACCCGGTGACAACGGGGGGACGCGATGAATCCGCGCTACGGCGACTACGGCTCGTGGGACCATATGTCTGGAGGCGGATGGTGGGCGGGCCTCGTGATGTTCGTGATCATGCTCGCGCTGATCGCCCTCGTGGCGTGGGCGATCATCGCAATCACCCGCGGCGCATCACACTGGGGTCATCACCCTCACCCTCCCCCGCCCCCGCCGCACTCGCCACCTGACGCTCAGGCGGCTCTCGACCGGCGCCTTGTGAGTGGAGAAATCGATGTGGATGAGTACCACCGCCTGAGCGATGCGCTCCGGGTCAGCGCCTCCCGGAATCGGGAGACATCGGGCTAACGCCCTCTGCGGGCGGCAGAGCGGCCGCTGGCAACTTCAGCCGCTTCAGCGCCAATGCGTTCACCGCGACGATGATGCTCGAATCGGCCATGAAGATGGCTCCGAGTTCCGGAGCGATCACCACGCCGACTGGTGCGAGGACGCCAGCTGCGAGCGGCACGGTGAGGGTGTTGTACCCCACCGCCCACCAGAGGTTCTGCCGCATTTTCCTCACCGTGCCTCGCGCAATGCGGATGGCTGTCGGCACATCGGCAGGGTCCGACCGCATGAGCACCACGTCAGCGGTCTCGATGGCCACATCAGTGCCCGCGCCGATCGCGATGCCAACGTCGGCCTGGGCCAGTGCCGGGGCATCGTTCACGCCATCTCCCACCATCGCGACATGTCTCCCACCCGCTTGGAGATCGGCGATTACAGAGGCCTTGTCGCCGGGAAGCACCTCGGCCTGAACCTGCTCGATCCCGACCTCCCGGGCAATACGCTCCGCCGTCGGGCGGTTGTCGCCGGAGAGCATCACCGGCGTGATGCCAAGCGACTTCAGATGAGAGATCGCCGCGGCGGCGGTGGGGCGCACCTGGTCGGCGATGGCGATCACTGCCGCGAGGCGTCCGTCGATTCCCACCTGGATGGTGGTTCGACCGGCCGAGGCGAGTTGATCGGCGACCCCGGCCATGCCGCCGGGTGAGATGCCTTCCCGCTCGATAAGCCGGCTATTGCCCACGGCCACGTCCCTCCCTTCCACCGTCGCCGCGGCGCCGTGGCCCGGCACTGCGACGAAGGCAGCCGCCTCGGGCACCTCAAGGCCGCGCTCCTGCGCAGCGACCAAGACAGCCTTCGCCAACGGGTGCTCGCTCCCCCGCTCAACCGCAGCTGCGACGCGCAGCACCTCGTCTTCACTCAGATCACCGGCCACTCGTGTCTCGACCACGCGCGGCTCACCGAGCGTGAGCGTGCCGGTCTTGTCGAGCACGACCATGTCGAGGTTGGCTCCGGCCTCAAGGGCCATCGCGTGCTTGAAGAGAATGCCGCGCTTCGCCCCGAGACCGGTACCCACCATGATCGCCGTGGGTGTCGCGAGGCCTAGAGCATCTGGGCACGTGATGATCACGACGGTGATGGCGAAGAGCAGGGCCCGCTCTACATCGCCGCCCCCGAGGAAGTACCAGGCGATGAATGTGATGACGCCGCCGCCCAGCGCAACGAACACCAGCCAGAAGGCCGCGCGGTCAGCGATGCGCTGCCCGGGTGCCTTGGAGTTCTGCGCCTCCTGGACGAGCTTG
>CAMCDF010000057.1 GCA_945873475.1 Bifidobacterium breve
CTCGTGACGAAGGGCTGGCTCTAGGCCTGGTCGAAGGGTTCCGGCCCCCTGGGGGTCGGAACCATGCGGCGCAGCTGCGGGTGGCCCTCGGCGGCCTTGTCGCGGCACGCCGCGCACGATGGGCGCACCATGTCGTCGGGGCGCATCGCGGCCCGCGTGGTGGCCTTGCCGTGTGCCGGATCGCAGCGGCATAGCCCCTCGAAGGGGTCCTCCGGCGATGGCACCCCGGCCTCGCGCTCGGCGTCACGCAGCAGCGCAAAGGCCTCATCGACCAGGGCCTCGGCGGCGGGCACGTCCTCCACGGCCCCGGCCTGGTCGAGTTCCGCCTGCGCGCGGCGCGCCACACGGGTGGCGGCGTCGAGGCGGTCATCGGCGCGCGCGTGGTGTTCGGGCAGCACGGCCAGCACGCCGAGGCGGGCCCCGATGGCATCCAGCCGCACGCGCGCCCGCGCGGTGGAGTCCACCAGCGAATCGCGGCGCACGCGCCGGTTGCGGCGAATGCCGAAGGCGGCCGCCCACACGCCGCCGATCAGGGCGATGCCCAGCAGCGCCAGCAGGGCCCTCACGGTGTCGCTGGTGGATGGCGCGAGCAGGGGGCCCGCAGCTGCCCGCGCCGCGGCGTCGGCGCGCTGCACCGGGTCGGTGATGGTTCCGACGCGCTCCTCGCGCAGGTCGCGCGTCATCGCCGCCTGGCTGCGTGGCCCGGCCACGCCCGTGGCGCGGTTGGGCGCAACCGCCACCACCAGGCCGTCGAAGGCCAGCCTGCGGCGCAGCCCGGCCGCGTAGTCGCGCATGGATGCCGCGCCCACCGGGCCCGGCACCACCACGATCCGCACCGGTCGCCCACCGCGGCCCAGTTCGTCGGCTACCTCCTGCAGGCGCGCCCGTGCGTCGGGGGTGCCCGTGCCGCCCACCACGGGGCTCACGTACACCGATCCCTGCTGCAGGGCCTCGAGGGCCGGGTCGCCGAGGGCAGGAATAGCGCCGGCCACCAGCGCCACCAGCGCCATGGCCAGCACGGCCAGGCGACGCGTCATGCGGGCAGCGGGGTACGTCCCGGCACCGGCCGGAGGTCGCCGATGGCGGCCTTCGCGCGCTCGGCGAGACCGGGTACCAGGCCGCCGAGTTCGATGCGCATCAGGCTCACCTGGCCCTGCGAGCGCACGGGGCGGAAGCCCAGTCGCTCGAGCATGTCGAGGTCGAAGAGCGTGTGGTTGAGGGCCGCCCGCTCATGCTCGGCCACTTCATCCGGATAGCGCATGGCGAACACCTCAATGGCCTGCATGCCGCGGCCCTTGATGTCTGCCAGGGCCTCCAGCACCAGGCGCTCGATCGACCCGCCCGGGTCGTCTCCGGCCACGTACGAGCAGGTGATCAGCGCGGCATCGCGGCTGGGCGGTCCCGCCGGCAGCACCTGCGCCCGCGGGAACGCGCCGGAGGGGCCGTACTGCAGCACGCCCACCACCGACTCGCCGTCGCTCAGCATGCGGCCCCACGGTCCGAATGAGCGCTCGGTGCGGTGTGCCCACCGGTCGCGCTCCGATTCATCGCTGCGGCCCCTGAGCGTCTGCCAGAACACGCAGTCGGCGCAGCAGTCGGGCAGGTCGCCCACAGAAGCGCGCGTGAGAGGGATGGGCCGCACGCCCCCAATCTAGACCGAAACGCAAACGGCCCGGGCGAAATGCCCGGGCCGTTCAGGTCTACCCAGGTGACAGTCACCATTCGGTGACAGTCACCTGACTCGACTTATGCGCCGACGGTTGCCAGCACCTCGTCCATCGAGGTGAAGTGGCGCTTGAACTCCATGGTCTGGGTGGGCATGCCCAGCGCCAGGCCGATGAGCTGCGGCAGGTGAAGCACCGGCATGGAGTACTCCTCGCCCATCAGCTGCTCGGTCTTGCGCTGGTAGGCGTCCATTGCCAGGTGGCACAGCGGGCACGGGGTGACCATGACCTGCGCACCGGCGTCACGCGCACCCGAGAGGGCCACGTGGCTCTCCTTCAGCGCGACCTCCTCGCGGGCGAGGATGATCGGGAAGCCGCAGCAGCGCGTCTTGCCGTCGTAGTCGGCCACCTCGCCGCCGAGTGCCGTGATGAGGCGCTCGAGCGACTGCGGACGGTCCGGGTCCTCGAAGCCCATCACCGACGACGGCCGGAGCAGCTGGCAGCCGTAGTAGGGAGCCACCTTCAGGCCGTTGAGGCCCCGGGGTCCGCGCTGCTCCAGCAGCGAGAGGCCCTCCTCGGTAGCCAGGTACCACAGCAGGTGGGTGACGTCGATGGTGCCCTGGTACGGGCGCGCACCGGCCTTCACCAGCTCGCCGTTGACCTGCTCGAGCAGGCGGGGGTCCTCCTTCACCATCTTGTTCGCGCGACGCAGGTTGAGCGTGCACACGTTGCAGATGGTGAGGATGTCGGCACCCATCTCCTCCGCCTCCGACAGGATGCGGACGTTGAGCGTGAGGTACAGGTTGGGCTTGGCCTCGGCGATGTCGCCGGCGCCGCAGCAGGTTGCCTGCGGCATGGGCAGCAGCTCGATGTCGAGGAGCGGCGCCAGGGCCTTGGTCGTGGCGTTGAGCTCCTTCGAGCTGAACTCGGCCACGCAGCCGGGGTAGTACGCGAACTGACGCGGCACTAGATCGTCTCCTTGACGTTCTTGATGAGCTTGGTGACCTGGTCGCGGTTCTTCACCTTGTGGGTGAGGGGCGACGCAGGCAGCTTGCCCTTCTGCAGCATGCGCAGGGCCAGCGGGGCGTTGAACGCGCCACCGACCGGGTCGGTGAAGCCACCCACCAGCTGCTCGTTGAGCTTGCCGCCGGTGCGCATGGAGATGAGGAAGGCCTTGGCGTGGCGTGCGCCCTTGTCCTTCGTGACCTTCTCCTGGAACGCGATGGCGCCGAGCTTCTCGATGGCGTCACGCGGGTCCACGCCCTTCGGGCACCGCTCGTTGCAGAACATGCAGCGGGTGCAGTCCCACACGCCGTGCTCTCCCGAGTACAGCTTGGCGCGGTTCTTGCGCTGCGCGTCGCGCTCGTCGGCGGCGAAGCGGTAGCCCCACGCGAAGGCGGCCGGCCCGACGAACTCGGGGTCGGCGGCCAGCGAGTTGCACTCCGAGTAGCAGGCGGCGCACAGGATGCATGCGCTCTCCTTGGCCACCTTCTCCATCGCGGCCTTGGGCACCAGGCGCTCCTTCTCGGGCGCCGGGCCGTCGGGGATGAGGAAGGGCTTGACGGCCTTGAACTTCTCCCAGAACGGCGTCATGTCGACCACCAGGTCCTTGATGGGCGCGAAGTTGCCGATGGGGTCCACCTGCACCATCGCGGATCCGCTCTCGGCCTTGGCCTCCTCGACCTGCGTCATGCAGGCGAGCACGGTCTTGCCGTTCACCTTGCAGGCACACGAGCCGCAGATGGCCGACCGGCAGGAATACCGCACGGACAGCGTGCCGTCCTGCTCATTCTGGATGCGCAGCAGCGCGTCCAGGATGGTGGTCTTCTCCTCGTGGTCGAGGTTGAAGTCCTGGTGGTACGACTCGGTCTCGCCCGAGTCGGGCTGGTACCGGAAGACGCGGAACGTCGTGCTCGCCATCAGTAGGACCTCACCTGGGGCTCGTACTTGGTCATCGTCACCGGCGAGTAGTCGAGGCGGATCTCGCCGTCGTCCAGGTACGCCAGGGTGTGCTTCATCCACTGCTCGTCGTCGCGGTCCGGGAAGTCAGTGCGCGAGTGCGCACCCCGGCTCTCGTGGCGGGCGATGGCGCCCGTCACCATGCAGTCGGCGAGGTCGAGCAGGTAGCCCGTCTCGATGGTGTGGATGAGGTCGGTGTTGAAGGTCTTGCCCTTGTCGCCGACCACGACGCCCTGGAACTTCGCCTTCAGCTCGTCGACCTTGGCCTTGGCCTCGCGCAGCGGGCCATCCGAGCGGAACACGCCGACCTTCTCCTGCATCACCGTGGAGAGCTCGTCGCGGATCTCGCCCTGACGCGGACCGTTCTCGCGCAGCAGCAGCTCCTCGATGCGGTCCTGCGTCTCATCTGCGGCATTGGACGGAACCTTCGGCGAGCCGGTCTCCTTGGCGTAGGCCGCAGAGGCCTCGCCGGCGCGGGCACCGAACACCACGGCCTCGAGCAGCGAGTTGCCGCCCAGGCGGTTGGCGCCGTGCACCGACACGCAGGAGCACTCGCCGGCGGCGAAGAGACCCGGCATGTGCGGGGCGGCGCCCCAGTTGTCCACGTGCACGCCACCCATGTGGTAGTGCGCGCCCGGCCTGATCGGGATGGGCTCCTCGATCGGGTCGGTACCGGCGAAGGCGATCGCCAGCTCGCGGATCTGCGGCAGCCGCTCCATGATGCGGTCGCGGCCGAGGTGGCGAAGATCGAGGAGCACGCAGCCGTCGATGCCGCGACCCTCCATGATCTCCGTGGCCTCCGCGCGCGACACGACGTCACGCGAGGCCAGCTCGAGCTTGTTCGGGGCGTACTTGTTCATGAAGCGCTCCCCATCCTTGTTCAGGAGGTACCCGCCCTCTCCGCGGGCACCCTCCGTCACGAGCACGCCGTTGGCGGCGAGCGTGGTGGGGTGGAACTGCATGAACTCCATGTCCTTGAGCGGCACGCCCTTGCGGAGGGCCAGGCTCATGGCGTCGCCGGTCGACGCGTGCGCGTTCGTCGACGGGCGGTACACGCGACCCGCGCCACCAGTGGCCATCACGACCGACTTGGCACCGATGGTCTCGATCTTGCCGTGGATCATGTCGTAGGCCACGACGCCGACCGCGTTGCCCGAGTCGTCGGTCACCAGGTCGGTGACGAACCACTCCTCGTAGGTCGGGATGTTGTACTTCACGCACACGGTGTAGAGCGTGTGCAGGATCACCAGGCCGGTGAGGTCGGCCGCGTAACAGGTGCGCGGGAACCCGGCGCCGCCGAAGGGGCGCTGGGCGATCTTGCCGGAGTCCTCCTGGCGGCTGAACACAGCCCCCCAGTGCTCCAGTTGGTACACCTCGAGCGGGGCGCGCTCGCACAGGATCTCGATGGCGTCCTGGTCGCCGATGTAGTCGGCACCCTTGACGGTGTCGAACGTGTGGTTGTCGGTGCTGTCCTCGGTCTCGTTGCCGAGCGCGGCGTTGATACCGCCCTGCGCGGCGCCCGAGTGGCTGCGGACGGGGTGCAGCTTCGTCACGAGGGCGACGTCGACGCCCGCCTCGTGAGCGGCAATCGCCGCACGCATGCCCGCCAGACCAGCACCGACGACGACGACGTCGTGTGTGCGCACTTTTCCCGTACCTCCGGTCGGTTGAGAGGGATCCCGCTGGGCACGAAGGCTACCTCAGGCCCGACCCATCCGGATGCCCCTTCCGCAGGGACATTCGGCCCTCTAGGGCGAGTAGCGCCGACCCCCGGCGAACCGCTCGAAGTACCGACCCGACGATATGTCGGTCACCTTCACCACGTCGCCGGTCTGCGGTGCGTGCACCATGCGGCCGCCGCCGATGTACAGGCCCATGTGGCCGATGTAGCCCGAGGAGTCTGCGAAGAACACCGTGTCGCCGGGCTTGAGCTGGGCGAAGGGCACGTAGGCACCCACCCGCGCCTGGTCCTCGGCCACGCGCGGAATCCTCATGCCGAGCTGCCCGAACACGTAGTAGGTCAGGCCCGAGCAGTCGAAGCCGCCGGGCTTCGACCCGCCCCACACGTACGGGGTTCCCTGGAAGCCCATGGCGGCCTGAACGGCCTGGCCGCCGAGCCCCGGCTTCGATCCCGGCACCACGGTGTTCTTCGCGAAGGCCACCTGGCTGGGCTTGCCGGCCTCGGGCTGGAACACCGTGACGTCGCCCGGCACCACGGGGAACTCCGCCTCGAGCGGTCGGTTGGCCAGCACCAGACCCCAGCCACGGCTCTGGTCGATGGCCGCGTTGGTCTGTGGGCGCTCACCGTCGATGCCGAGGTACAGCGGGTCGTCCGCGGTGGCGTTGAACTTCCCCTTCACCGCCGACTCCACGTGCAGGGCCGTCGACCTGGCGGCCACGGCTCCCGCCACCAGCGCCTCGGGGGCCTGGTTGCCCCACTCGGGCGGCATCTGGCCCGGCAGCACGCCCTTCACGTAGTTCTCGGTGCTGGTCTGGTTGATCACCGCCATGGTGCGGCCACTGCTGGTGACCACCCGCAGGCTGCCGCGGTACCGCAACTCGAGCGGGTCGCTCATGCGGATTCCCGTCTCGGCAGATCCGCTGTCCAGGCGCACGGGGCCCACCATCTTGCGCGACTTCGCGCCGGGCACGTCGAGGTCGGTCACCGCGAAGCCCGTGCGACCGAACCGCTTCACCAGGATGCGATGGCCCACGGCCACCTGCGTGCCGCCGGCTGCGCCCCTGCGCCCTTCGTCCACCAGCCTGAGCGCCGTCTTGCCCTGCAGCACCACCTGCCTGGCCTGGTCGGCCACCAGCACCTTCATGGTCTTCTGGGGCAGCTTCTTCATCTGGCTGCCGGGGAACGCCTGGCGCACGATCTGCTGCGACGTCTTCCCCTTCTTCGCAAGGGCGAGGGCGTCGTTGCGCGTGACCGGGGAGGCCGTGGCGACCGTGCCGGCCATCGCGAGGGCGATGCCGGCGGCGAGGAGGGGCCTGAGGAACACCATTTCCAACCTAGCAGCGCGCGTTCGGCTGCCCAATCGGGTTATCCCGCCGCGAACACCTCGCCCAGGCGCTGCATGCCGACGGTGATCTCCTCGGGCGACACGCCCGAATACGCCAGCCGCAGCGTGTTGTGGTGGCCCTCGATGAAGCACGACGACCCGGCCACGTAGATGACCCCGGACTCCTGGGCCACGGGCAGCAGGGCGTCTGCAGACATGCCCTCGGGCAGTTCCAGCCACATGAAGAATCCGCCCTGGGGGGGCGTGCAGATGGTGCCGTCGGGCATGTGGCCCAGGCCCGCCACCATGGCGTCGCGCCTCACGCGCATCAGCTCGGTGACCCGGGCGATGTTGGGGTCGAGCAGGCCGTCCTCGCACACCTTCAGCACGGCGGCCTCGGGCAGGTGCGCCGGCGAGATGTAGGTCTGGTTGGCGCGGGTCACCAGCTTGGCGGTGAGGTCGGGCGGCGCCACGAGGTACCCCACGCGCAGGCCCGGGGCCAGGGTCTTCGAGAACGACGACGAGAACATCACGCGCTCGGGGCCGCCCAGCTCGTAGATGCTCGGAAGCGCGTCGCCCTCGAACCGCAGGCGCCCATAGGGGTCGTCTTCCAGGATCCAGAAGCCGTGCTTCTCGGACAGCTCCACCAGGGCCCGGCGCTTCTCGAGCGAGATCGTGGTGCCGGCGGGGTTGTGGAAGTTCGGGATCACGTACACGAGCTTGGGCACGCGACCGGCGGCGCACGCGGCGGCCAGGACATCCACGTCCATGCCGTCGTCCTGCATGGGGATCTCCAGCACGTCCATGCCGTGCATCTGCGCCTGCAGCAGCGCGCGGTCGTACGTGGGGGCCTCGAGGCCGATGAGGTCACCGGGCGAGAGGAAGGTCTCGAGCAGGAACACGTAGCCCTCGAGCGACCCGTTGGTGATGAGCACCCGGTCGGCCGTGGTGCCGTGGTGCTTGGCCAGCCACTCGCGAAGCGGCGGGTAACCCCCGCCGGTCCCGTACGACAGGATGACCGTGGGGTCTGCCTCGAGGGCAGCGGTGGCGCAGCGGGCGATGAGGCCCCCATCGAGGGCCTCGGGGGCCGGTGCGCCGCGGGCGAAGGAAATGGTGTCAGGCACGGCGCGGCAGTCTAGACGCGCGCGGGCCCCGGTCGCCGTGACGACCGGGGCCCGCGGGCACCACTGATGTGCGTGGGCGCTAGCCCAGCTGCTCGCGCACGATCTCGGCGACCTCGGTGGGGTTGGTTCCCACGCGCACGCCGAGCGCCTCGAGGGCGTCCTTCTTGCCCTGCGCCGTACCGGACGAGCCGGTGATGATGGCGCCGGCGTGACCCATCTGCTTGCCGGGAGGCGCCTGGAAGCCCGCGATGTAGCCCACCACCGGGGTCTTCATGTTCTCGGCGATGAAGGCACCGGCCTTCTCCTCCTCGTCGCCACCGATCTCGCCCACCATCACGACGAGGTCGGTCTCGGGGTCGGCCTCGAACATGCCCAGCACGTCGATGAACGACGAGCCCACGATGGGGTCGCCACCGATGCCCACCACGGTGCTCTGGCCGATTCCCATGTCACCGATCTCCTTGGAGATCTGGTACGTGAGCGTGCCGGAGCGGCTGACGATTCCCACGCGGCCCGGGGTGAAGACGTCGGTCGGCATGATGCCCACCGTCGCCTTGCCGGGGCTGATGGCACCGGGGCAGTTGGGGCCCAGCAGGCGCTGGTCGCCACGCCCCAGGTGCGTGTACACACGCATCATGTCGTGGGCGGGAATGCCCTCGGTGATGGTGATGGTGAGGTCGATCCCGGCATCCAGCGACTCGAAGATGGCGTCCGTCGCGAACCGCGGCGGCACGAAGATCATCGAGGTGTTGGCGCCCGTGGCCTCCACGGCGTCCCGCACGGTGTTGAACACCGGGATGCCGTCGACGTCCTGCCCGGCCTTGCCCGGGGTGACGCCGGCCACCACGTTGGTGCCGTACGCCTTGTTGCGGAGGGTGTGGAACTGGCCCTCGCGGCCGGTGATGCCCTGCACCACCAGCTTGGTGTCGTTGTTGACGAGGATGCTCACGAGGCCTCCTTCGCGAGCTCGACGGCGCGCTTGGCGGCCGAGAGCATCGTGGGCTCAACCACCACGTTGGCGGGTGCGCGCTCGGCGATGATCGCGCGGCCCTCCGGTGCGGCGGTTCCGTCGAGGCGCACGACGATGGGCAGCGTGGCCCCCAGCGTGTCGAGCGCCGTGAGGAGGCCTTCGGCCACCTGGTCACAGCGGGTGATGCCACCGAAGATGTTGATCATGAGCGACTTCACCTTCGGGTCGCTCAGCAGCACCTCGAGGGCCGTTGCCACGGCCTCGGCGTTGGATCCGCCGCCGGCGTCGAGGAAGTTGGCGGGCTTGCCGCCGGCCAGGGCCACCACGTCGAGGCTGCTCATCACGATGCCCGCGCCGTTGCCCATGATGCCCACGTCGCCATCCAGCTTCACGTAGGTCACGCCGCGCTCCTGCGCCATGCGCTCCTGCGGGTCGTCGGTGACGCTCTCCTGCAGCTCGGCGAGGTCGGGGTGGCGGTACAGCGCGTTGTTGTCGATGGACACCTTGGCGTCCAGGGCCACCACGCGGTCGTCCGCCGTCCAGATGAGCGGGTTGATCTCGATGAGCGTGGCCTCGAGGCCGATGAAGGCCTCGTACGACTTCATGAGCGCGTCGAGAACGCCCTTCTGGGCCGGCTCGTCGATGCCGGCGTGGTACACGAGCCAGCGTCCGTGGTGCGGCTGGAAGCCGATGAGGGGGTCAACGTGCAGGCGCGCGAGCGCCTCGGGGTGCTCCTCGGCGACGGCCTCGATGTCCATGCCGCCCATGGCCGAGAGCATCACGAGGGGCTTCTTCGCCGAGCGGTCGAACGTGACCGAGGCGTAGTACTCCTTCTTGATGTCCGAAGCGGCTTCGATCCACACGCGCTTGACGGTGTGGCCCTTGATGTCCATGCCGAGGATGTTGTCGGCCTCGGCGTAGGCCTCGTCGGCGTTCTTCGCGAGCTTGATGCCGCCCGCCTTGCCGCGACCGCCCACCTGAACCTGTGCCTTCACGACGACCGTGCCGCCGATGGCCTCGGCGGCGGCCTTCGCCTGCTCGGGCGTGTCAGCCACCTCGCCCGAGGGCACGGCCAGGCCGTACTTGGCGAAGAGCTGCTTGCCCTGGTACTCGAAGAGATCCACCCGCGTCCCTTGTCTCGCTGTCAGTGAACGGCCCGCGTGCGCCGATGACGCTGGCCGCGGGCCGGTGGGGGACATTACATTCGGTCCGTGGACGGTGACGGGTCAATCGCGGAGCGCCTCGAGATGCTGCTGGTGCTGCAGTGGCTCGACGAGGACCGGCCGGCAGAGGGTGACGTGATGCTGTCGGTGCCAACGGCTGCTGCCGAGCTGGGCCTTGAGGGCGACGGCGGCCTGCTGGCCGTCATGCGCGCGCTGGGCACGCTGGAGGATGCCGGGCGGGTGCGCGTGCAGTGGCCCGGGCGCCCCGGCGACTCATCAGATGCCCGGGTGCTGCTGGCCGACGCCATCACCCGTGACGTCGACGGGCTCTTCGGGGCCTAGCGCCGCCTGAGCAGGCGCAGCGCCACCACCGCGCCGACCACCGCGCCGATGATGCCGCCCACCACGAGCGCCGTGGTGCGGTTGGCCGTGGCCGGGTCGAACAGCGCCACCAGGCCCGCGGCCGCGCCCAGGCCGATGGCGCCCGCCACCAGGGCGGCACCCAGCGCCACTCCCACCGTGCGCGGGTCGGGCATTCTCCACCCACGCCCCTCGTCGTCGGGCTCGTCGGCCGGGCCCGTGAAGAGCCGCACGTCCTCCGGGTTGCGCGCCGTCGCCGCCACTCCCGCGGCCACCTGGGCGAGCGTCTCGGGGTAGACCGTGGCCTCGCGGGCCAGGGTGCGCAGCGCCACGCCCGTGCGTGCAAGGTGCAGGGGGTCGCGTGGCAGGGCCCGGGCGATGGCCGCGGCCGACAGCGCCGCGGCCTCTGCGGGCGCGATGTCGCCGGGCACCACGATGGGATCGGCATCGTCGGGGTCGTCCCCGGGGTGAAGGATCAGGTCGGCGATCGCCGCGCCGGGAGGCGGCGCCACCTCGGCCGGCGGCACGGACAGCCCGCCGATCTCGCAGCGACCGGTGAGGTCGACCAGGTCCTCGGGCGCCGATGCGCCGAACGCCCGCACCACGGCGGCGCGCTCCGATCCCTCAGACGCCGCCAGGCGGTCGGCCGCGAGCGCGATTCCGCAGGCCAGCACCGCACGCCGCACCGTCTCGCGGTCGGCGTCGCCCGGTTCCACCAGCGCGCCGGCCGACGCGCGCCCGGGCCCAAGCCTGCCGGCCCACACCACGACGCGCGTCATGTCAGCCGATGACGGCGATGACCTCGTCGGCGGCCACCGCCTGTCCGGCCTCGACACTGACGGCGCTGATGGTGCCTGCGGTGTGGG
>CAMCDF010000058.1 GCA_945873475.1 Bifidobacterium breve
TACTGGCTGGTGGACAACCTGGCCATGGCCGGGCGCACCGACGAGGCCCATGCGCTGTTCGAGCGCCTGCTCACGCTGCGAAACGATGTTGGCCTGATGGCCGAGCAGTGGGATGCCGAGAACAACCTGATGCTGGGAAACTTCCCCCAGGCCTTCTCACACGTGGGCCTGGTGAACTCGGCCTGGAACCTGTCGCGCGACGGCAGCGCGCCGGTGAAGTTCGGGCACAACGGATCGGCCCGCGCCGTTCGCTCCTAGCGGCGACCCTCGCAGGCGACGCCGTCGCCGTCCACATCGAACCGGTGCACGTCGGCGCCCACCACGCGGAAGCGCCGCTCGGTGATGTCGCCGCAGTCGAGGTCGGGAGGCGACGAGGGGATGCAGGCGCCCGTGTAGTTGGGGTCGCACCGACCGGATGACGCCCCCGGGGGGCGCACCGGCGCTGTCTGCGGCTTGGTGGTGTCGCCGTTGCACGGCGGCCCCCACACCCCGCGGCGCTCCTTCTTCGCGGCGATCTCCGCGCCCAGGAAGGGCCCGGCGTAGCGGAAGGGGATCTGCCCGTACACGTACGTCTTGGCGAAGCCACCGCGCACCAGGCGGTAGTTGACCGACCCGCGGGCGCCCGCACCGCGCCCCTGCACGTACACGTACCCGAGGAAGCGTCCGTACTTGTCGCGGGCGTCCTGCGAGGGGTCCGATTCCACCCGTATCGCCGTGCCACGCGGCAGCAGGCGGGCAGCCTCTGACGATGCCGCAGGGCCGCCGCACTGCACCGGGTACCCGGGCCGCTTGGTCTCGGGCGTGTCGATGCCGACGAGGCGCATGGTGGTCTCGAAGCCACGCGACTCGAACTTGATGGTGTCGCCGTCGACGACTTTGGTGACGGTGCCACGCAGCACCACCGGCTGGCTCGCCCCGACGGCGACGGGTATCGCCCCCGCCAGCACGACGACGGCAATCAGTCCAGCCCCGGTGACACGGAATCTGCGCAGCATTGTCATGGAGGTGTATCAGGGAGGTGCGGGTAGTCTCCTTACGTGGGCCCGATCCGGTCGTTCATGGCGTGGGAGGCGGCGGGCGGGGTGGCCCTGCTCGCGGCCGCAGTCGCCGCACTGGTCTGGGCCAACGTTGCGCCCGATGCCTACGCGGCGTTCTGGGCTGCCGACGTGGCGGGGCACTCGCTCACGGCCATCGTCAACGACGGCCTGATGACCATCTTCTTCCTGCTCATCGGGCTCGAGGTGAAGCGGGAGCTGGCCATCGGCGAGCTGTCCGACCGGCGCGCTGCCGCGCTGCCCTTCGCCGCCGCACTGGGCGGCATGCTGGTGCCCGCGGGCATCTACCTGGCCATCACCGCCGGCAGCCCCGCCGCAACCGGCTGGGGCATCCCCATGGCCACCGACGTCGCCTTTGCGCTGGCGGTGCTGGCGTCCCTCAGGTCGAGGGTGCCCCCGTCGCTGTGGGCGTTCCTGCTGGGGGTGGCCGTCATCGACGACATCGGCGCCATCATCGTGATCGCGGTCGCCTACTCCGATGGCATCACCGCGGGCTGGTTGGCGGCGGGCATTGGCTCCCTCCTGGCCTTCTGGGTGCTGGTGCGCATGCAGGTGCGCTGGGTGGCCCCCTATGTGGTGGTGGGCGTGGCGGCATGGGCCTTCACGGCGCTGTCGGGGGTGCACGCCACGATTGCCGGGGTGGCGATAGGGCTGCTGATTCCCGCCACCATCGCGGGCCGCCCCCCCGAGAAGGCCCCGCTGGCCCGCACCGTGCACGCCCTGCACCCGTGGTCGTCGTTCCTCATCCTGCCGCTGTTCGCGCTGGCCAACGCGGGAATCGTGTTCGGCGCGGGTGCGCTCGACGCCGACGGCGCGCTGGCCGCGATGCTCGGGGTGTCGCTGGGGCTGCTGGTGGGCAAGGCCGTGGGCCTGCCGCTGGGCGCGTGGCTGGCCGTTCGCACCGGCGTGGGCCGCATGCCCACCGGCGCCCACTGGGGCCAGATCGCCGGGATCGGCTTACTTGCGGGCATCGGCTTCACGGTGTCGCTGTTCATCACCGACCTTGCCTTCGACGACGCCGCGCTTGAGGATGCCGCGCGCATCGGCGTGCTGGCGGGGTCGGTGGTGGCGGCGATCGCGGGAGCGCTGGTGCTGGTGGCCACGGGGCGCCGGCGGAACCGCGCCCCGGGGGAACCCGCGCAGGGGTGACGAAGATGGTGCGCATGACCACGCGCGCCACCGCCCTGATCGCACTGCTCGCAAGCGCCGCCCTGGCGCCCACTGCGCTGGGCGCATTCTCATCGAGCATCTCCCAACTGACCCCTGCCGAGCGCAAGGCCATGACCCCATCCGCGTGGCGCCCGGGCTGCCCCGTGGGGCTGGCCGACCTGCGCATGGTGCGCGTGACGTACCGCGACTTCGCGGGCAACGACCGCACGGGCCGCATCGTGGTGCACGAGGACGTCGCGCCTGCCGTGACGCGCATCTTCCGCAGCCTGTACCGCGATGGGGTCCCCGTGAGGCGCATGGAGCCCATCGAGAAGTACAAGGGCAGCGACTTCAACTCGATCGAGGCCGACAACACATCGGCCTTCAACTGCCGCAAGGCCACCGGCAGCGGACGCTGGAGCAACCACGCCTACGGCACGGCAATCGACATCAACCCCATCGAGAACCCCTGGGTCGAGCCGGGCGGCGTGGTGTACCACAAGGCCAGCAGGCCCTACGTGAAGCGCACGCCGCGACCCGGCATGGCGGTGGAGGGCGGCGCGCTGGTGAGGGCCTTCGACCGCGAGGGCTGGGAGTGGGGCGGCAGGTGGTCGGGCACGAAGGACTACCAGCACTTCTCGAACGACGGGCGATAGCCCCGCAGCCGTCGCGAAACAGCGGGTATCCCGCGGACCGGTGCTGCATCGCCTCTTTGCTAGTTTGGATGTCCCCATCCCCTCAGGAGCGAGGCACCATGGAGTTCCGCCGACTGACCGCGATCGCCACTGCCAGCGGGCTCGCAGCGCTGTGCGCGTTCGCAGGGAACGCATCCGCCGCGATCCCGACCAATACCGACGGGCGGTCGGAGCAAGCCAACTCATCACGGGGCCTCGACCACGCCGACACCAGCCGCTGGGGCTGGGACAACACCACCCCGGGTGTCGCCGGCCGCCCGTACATCAAGCGGCTTGCCGTCTCGAACGACGGCGGAGCGACGTTCGACAACATCGTCGTCCCGGACTCTGCGAACGGGACCAACGGATGGGCCCCTCTGACCGCCAGCATCGGTGGGCAGGTGAGCGACATCTACGCCTTCATCACCCCCACCAACGGGTGCCGCACCAACCAGACGCCCGGTCTCGACAACTGTTACAACCCGCCGAACCGGGTGGGTATCTCGCTCATGCGCTACCTGGGGCCCGGCTGGTCGGAGGACTTCACCAGCGGCAACTCCGCCAACCCACCGCTCAGCGATGCCTCGGTGATCGACCTGACCGTCGGGTTCCACCCCACCTATTCGACCCTGCGCTGGTCGTGGGTGAACGGGGTGCCGAGCTACTGGGCCAGCACCGTGTCGCCCCTGGCCGACGGCGAGGTCCGCATCAGGTTCACCCCCAAGACCATGCCGGTGATGAACTCCGGCGGGTGCTCGCAGATCCCCGTGTCCACCTGTGACATCGCGCAGGCCGACCACGAGCGCCTGCAGCCCGGAATGACCCTCTCGATGGACAACACCCTCGACCCCGCGCTGTCGGGCACGCTCTTCGGCACCAGTTCGGCCTTCATCGGTTCGCTCGAGGCACAGATCGTGCAGGGACAGGCACCTGTGCTCACCTATGGCGTCGCAGCCCCGCACACAATGGCCCCCGGCGGCGGCGGCGACCGCCTTGGCACCTTCTTCGCATTCCTGCCGTCGTCAGTGCTCACGCTGTTCGGCACTTCCACAGTTGCGTTCGACTCCAACATCTTCTCGGTCGCACGCACGGGCGACGCCGGCACCTTCACACCGTCGTGGACGCAGTGGAATACCGGCGCCAATGGCACCGACGGCCAGTTGCTGACCATCTCGAACATCTCGTTCTCGGCACCCAAGTTCGTGGTGCGCCGCCAGGCATCTGGTGGCGGCACAAACCCGGGTGGCGGCACGAACTCAGGTGGCGGCACGAACTCAGGCGGCCGGACGGCCCCCAAGCTGGTCTCCATCCGGGTGGGTGGGAAGGCCTCGTTCGCACAGATCGCAGGCATGTATGGCCTCAGCACCAAGGGTGGCAAGGTGTCCGCCAAGGTCTCCACGGCCAAGGTCTGCAAAGTGACCGGGCCAGCAGTAAAGGGCCTCAAGCCCGGCAGATGCAAGGGCACGCTCACGGTCAAGCGCACCAAGGGCAAGGCCCTGAACAAGGGCTTCGCCTTCACCGTTACCAAGTAGCGGTCATACTCACGCTACGCACAACCGGACGGCGACTGCCGGCGCCGGTGACGACCCACACGCCCGGGAGGCGGATGCATGCCAGTTGAGTTCGACACCGATGCCAAGGTGCAGTCGTACGCCCACCCCGAGCGCCTGGTGACCACCGAGTGGCTGGAGGCCCATCTGGGCGAGCCCGGCCTGGTGGTGGCCGAGAGCGATGAGGACGTGCTCCTCTACGAGACCGGGCACATCCCCGGCGCCGTAAAGATCGACTGGCACCTCGACCTGAACGACCCCCTCACGCGCGACTACGTGGACGCCCAGGGCTTCGCCGACCTCATGAGGTCGAAGGGCATCACCCCCGACACCACCATCGTCTTCTACGGCGACCAGAACAACTGGTGGGCGGCATACGCACTGTGGGTGACCTCGCTGTTCGGGCACGCCGACGTGCGCCTGCTGGATGGCGGACGCAAGAAGTGGGTGGATGAGGGCCGTGCCATGACCACCGACGTGCCCTCCCCCGCCCCCGCCGACTACCCGGTGGCCGAGCGCGACGACAGCGTCATCCGCGCCTACCGCGAGCAGGTGCTGGCGCACATCGGCAACGGCAAGCTGGTCGACGTCCGCTCACCGGGTGAGTACTCGGGTGAGCTGCTGCACATGCCCGAGTACCCGCAGGAGGGCGCGATGCGCGGCGGCCACATCCCCACGGCGTCCAGCGTGCCGTGGCGCCGCGCCGCCGATGAGTCGGATGGCACCTTCCTGCCGGCCGCGCAGCTGAAGGCGATCTACCAGGACGAGATCGGCCTGGAGCCCACCGACGACGTCATCGCCTACTGCCGCATCGGCGAGAGGTCCAGCCACACCTGGTTCGTGCTCACGCACCTGCTGGGCTTCGACCACGTGCGCAACTACGACGGCTCGTGGGTGGAGTGGGGCAACGCCGTGCGCGTGCCGATCGAGAAGTGAGGGACGCCCTCCACGAGATCGTCGAGGAGTTCGCCGACACGCCGAAGGAACTCCGGCTGCCGCTGCTGCTGGAGTTCGCCAACGCGCTGCCGCCGCTGCCCGAGCGCCTGCTGGAGGACCACGCCTCGATGGAACCGGTGGAGGAGTGCCAGGCGCCCCTCTTCCTGTCTGTCGACGTGGCCCCCGACGAGGTGCGGCTCTACTTCGATGCGCCGCCCGAGGCGCCCACATCGCGTGGCTTCGCGTCGGTACTGCACCAGGGGCTCGACGGCGCCACCCCCGATGAGGTGCTGTCCACCCCCAACGACTTCTACCTGTCGATGGGCCTTGAGGAACTGGTGACCCCGCTTCGCATGCGCGGCATGGCCGGCATGCTGGCGCGCGTCAAGCGCCGGGTGGCCGAGGGCATCACGGCCTAGGCGCCAGCAGTAGCCTGCCGCCCCGCACCACCTGCACGGTGGCCGGGTACACGGCCTCGCGAACGCCCTTGGTGAACCTCATTGTTCCCAGCACCGAGGGCACCGCGCGCAGCCTCCTCAGGCCGTTCAGCACCTGCCCGGGCTCGGCGCCACGGGCAGCCGTGACCGCGGCCTCCAGCAGCTGCACCCCCGCGTAGCCCTGGGCCGCGAAGGCGTCGGGCGTGCCGCCGTACATGGCCCGGTAGGCCCGTATGAACCGGCGGCTCGCGGCGTCCCTCTTGCCGGGATTCCACGATGCGCTGACGATGAACCCGTCAGTCGCAGCGCCGGCAGCCCCCAGCACGTCGGGCGTGTTGTATCCATTGCCCCCGACCTTCACCAGCGACGACCCCGCGGCGGCCACTGCCAGGTTGACCGCATCACGGCTGCGCGCGGCGAAGAAGATCGCCTGCGGCCCTGCCGCGATGGCCTGCGCGATGAGCCCGGGGGCTCCCGCAGAGCCTGTCGGCATGCTGAGGTCGGCCACCAGGCGGATGCCCTGCTGCGCAGCGGCGTCACGGAACGCCTGGGCGGCACCCTCCGAGTAGGCATCGCCGGTCACCGACACCAGCGACGCCGTCTGCAGCTCGTGCGTGTCCTTCGCGTACGCCACTGATGCAGGGATGAGGCGGTTCTCGGACAGGCTCACGCGCCAGAACGTGGGGCCGCCGGCCGCGAGGTCGAGGGTGGTGTTGGTGACCCCCAGCACGGGGACTCCCGCGGCGCCCGCGATGGGGTCGGCGGCCGCGGCAACCCCCGAGAGCGTGGGGCCCAGCACGGCCGACACCCGTGCGCCCACGAAGCCGATCATCTGGTTCGTGCCCATCTTGTCGCCCGACTGGTCGTCTGCCAGGTGCAGGCGCACCCGCACGGCTCCTGCGCGGGAGTCGCGCGCGGCCAGCGACGCGCCGCGCGCCTGGGACACCCCGTACGGGCTGGCCGATCCGGTCATCGAGGCGAGCGAGCCGCCTGTTGCCACGATCTGGGGTGCACCGGTTGCGATGGCGGCGGGCACGAGCGACGACGTGGCGATGGCCGCGGCGGCGATGAGGGAGGTGCGTCGGATCATGCGCAGCTGCTCCATGTCGGGGGAGATCGGGCGGCCGCATGGTACGCCACCTCGGGGGTAGGCTGGCACGGTGACCCCTCGCGCCGCAGTACTGGTCGCCATCGCCGTGGGCGGCGCCGTCGGCGCCCTCGTGCGCGCAGGCCTCGGGGGTGCCGTGCCACACGACGCCTGGCCCATCGACACGCTGATCGCCAACCTCGTCGGCACGGTGATCCTGGCCATCGTGGCCGCGCTGCTGGCCTGGAGCCCCGCGGCGCCCCGGTGGTTGCACCCGCTGGTGGCCGTGGGCTTCTGCGGGTCGCTCACCACCTTCAGCGGCATGCAGGTGGAGGCCCTCGTGCTGATGCGGGACGCCGCGCCGGGTGCGGCCGTGGCCTACCTGGTGGCCAGCGTCGCGCTGGGGCTTGTTGCGGTGATTGCCACCCGGCGCGCAGTGCAGCGGGTGCTCAGGTGAACGTCCTCGCGTGGGCACTCGTGGCACCTGCCGGGGCCCTCGGCGCCCTCGCGCGCCACGGCACGGGGCGTGTGATGCACGGCCGGTTCGGCCTGGGCGCCCCGTGGGGGGTGCTGGCCGCCAATCTCATCGGAGCCTTCATGCTGGGGCTCGTGGTGGGCCTGGCACCCCACGAGCGGCTGCTGCTGGTGCTTGGTGCGGGCTTCCTCGGCTCGTACACCACGTTCTCCACCTGGATGCTGGAGACCGAGGACCTGGCAGAGCGGGGGCGCTGGCACGACGCCCTGCTCAACATCGTCGGGCCGGTTGTCGGGGGGTTCATGCTCGCCGCAGCGGGATTCGCCGCGGGTGCTGCGCTCTGATGAGCGCCTACTGGCCTACGCGGCCGCGTTGAACACGAGGATCAGCACGGCGACCGCGATGACCACGCAGATGGTCGCCGTGATGACGGCGGTCATGAACTTCGGCATCGGCGGAATGGGCGGCAGTTCAGCCATGGAACTCTTTCGCAGCGGTTTCGGAACCGAGTTGATTCCACCAGACCCCGACGACGGATAACACCGTCGCGAGCCCGGGCCGGGCCGTTACCCGACGGTCGTCATGGCCCCGCAGGGACACTCGGCGACCGAACCCCCTTACCAGCGGGGAAAACAGGCATACCGTGGAGTCATTCGAACGAGCCGCTGAAAGGATCACGAATGACAATCCGCACGCGCTCCATCGCCATCGGCGCAATCTCGGCCGTCGCCCTTGTGGGCGCGGCAAGCCCCGCCCTGGCGCAGAAGACGATCTCGGTGACCACCACCAAGTCGTCCCCGATGGCCTTGACCGGCGCGCCGAAGACGCTCAAGGCCGGCACCTACACCTTCAAGTACACGAACTCGTCCGGCATCGCGCACAACCTGCGCGTGGGCTCGACCGCCACGCCGCTCATCACCTCGGGATCGAAGACGATCAAGGTGACGCTGAAGAAGGGCACCACCGTCAAGTACGTGTGCGACCCGCACGCCCCGATGATGAAGGGCACCATCAAGGTGACCTGAGCAGTACCCCCAGCGGGATTCGAACCCGCGCTACCGCCGTGAAAGGGCGGCGTCCTGGACCACTAGACGATGGGGGCCAGGAGGTGTGAGGCTACCTGGCCCCGCGAGGGGTCAGGCGGCCTGCACGCCGTGTTCGGCGACATCCGCGGAGTCGGCCGGTGGACGGCACACCGGGCACGGAGCCCAGTGGGCCGACAGGTACCGCCACGGCCCGTGAATGGTGTCGCGCACGCCCGGATCCCCGCGATGGGGTGCCTCCGGGCAGTCGAGGCGGTGGTACTGGCCGAAGCCGCCCCTGCTGTAGTGGGCCACCACTCCCTCGGTGGCCACGCGGTCGCGTCCCGCGTGCGTGATGCTCATGTACGTCCCTCCTCGTGAGGAACCGGGCCTGTGCCCGTTCGCTTCATCTCTTTCGCTTCCGAAGGTATCACCAGCAGGGCATTCGCCGCCAACCCTGCCGTTCCCTCGTGTCATGCCTGAATCAGGCCGACCCGGCCGCGATCACCAGCGCCTCGAGCCTGCGGTGGGTCTCCTGCATGCCCTCCGCCATTCCCCCGGCCAGCTGGGCGTTGCGCCCCTCGGGCGTGGGATGCGTGATGTCCACGGTGAACAGGGTGTGGCCGTCGCCGTGGGGCACCAGCGTGGCCACCTCGGTGGCCCCGGCATCCGGGAAGGGGTCGAACACGAAGGTCTGCACCAGCCGGCCGGGGCGCTCGACCTCCAGATACTCGCCCCCGAAGCCGAACACGTTGCCGTGAGCGTGCATCTCGAACCGCCACCGGCCCCCGGGGCGCACGTCCATCTCAACCACCACCGGCGCGTGGTGCGCGGGGCCCCACCAACTGGGTACCAGCGACGGATCGGTCATGGTGTCCCACACCACCTCCGGCAGAGCCGGGAACACCCTCTCCAGCCGCACCCCGCGGTCGCCCACCGTCGTCACCGTCGTGCTCACGCCGCCCATCCTAGGCGGGCCACGGCGGTAGCGTTCACCTCGTGAACGGCTCGCCCGACCTCCCCCGCCGCTTCGTGGCCGAGTTCATCGGCACGTTCATCCTCGTTGCCGGCGGATGCGCGGCCGCGGCGGTGGACTACCGGATGGACGGCGTCATCGGCGGCCACATCGGCGTGGCCGTCGCCTGGGGCCTGGTGGTCGCGATGGTCATCTTCGCCATCGGCCACCTGTCGGGCGCACACATCAACCCGGCAGTCACGCTGGCATTCGCATCCGGGCGGCACTTCCCCTGGACCGAGGTGGTGCCGTACTGGGTGGCCCAGGTATCCGGGGCGATCGCCGGGGCCCTGACCGTGGCCGGATTGTTCGGAACCGGCAGCGGGCTGTCGGTGACCCAGCCGTTCGAGGTGAGCGACATGGGCGCCATCGGAATCGAGATCATCATCACCGCCATCCTCATGCTGGTGGTCATGGCCGTGGCCACCGACACCCGGGCGCAGGGAGCCCTGGCGGCAGTGGCAATCGGGGTGACAGTCACCGTGATCGGCCTGATCATGGGACCCATGGAGGGTGCGTCGATGAACCCGGCGCGCTCCATCGGCCCGGCGGTGGCCACCGGCGAGTACACCGCCCTGTGGGTGTACCTCATCGGGCCCATCATCGGCGCCATGCTGGGCGTGGCCATCTACGCCTACATGCGCGGGCGCCCGCAGCCCCAGGGGGCGCCCCCCGACGCCGAGGCCGGCGAGGAGCTCTCCTAGCCGTTCCCCGCCGCCCCGGCACCGACGGGGCATAAGGTGCACGCATGGAGATGAACGGGGCACGGGTGCTGGTGCTGGGAGCCACGGGTGGCTTCGGCGCCGAGGTGGCGAGGTCGCTGGCGGCGCGGGGCGCACGCCTGGCGGTGCATGGGCGCAACAGGGCGCGGCTCGATGCCCTTTCGGCCGAGCTCGGCGCCATGGCGGTCGAGGGCGACCTCACGGCGCCCGGCGCACCCGACCAGGTGGTCGACGCCGCAGCGGCGGCGCTGGGCGGGCTCGACGTCATCGTGATGTCGGCGGGCGCCGTGGCGTTCGGCCCGGTGGCGGAACTCGACGAGCAGGTGCTTCGCACGATCGTCGACCTCGACCTGGTCGCGCCGATCCTCGTGGCCCGGGCGGGCACCCGCCACCTGGGCAAGGGCGGCGCTCTCGTGATGGTGTCGGCGGTCGTGGCCGACCAGCCCATGGCCGGGCTCGCGGCCTACTCGGCGGCCAAGGCGGGCCTCACGGCGTTCGACGTCGCCTTCCGGCGCGAGATGCGCCGCGCGGGCGTGCGGGTGCTCGATGCCCGGCCGCCGCACATGGAGACCGGACTCGCCACGCGGCCGCTTGCCGGCGACCCGCCCGGGCTCGCAGAGGGGCGCGATCCGCGCGAGGTGGCCGACGAGCTGGTGGCGGCAATCGCCGACGACGGCACCACTCCCGACTGGCTCGACTGACTGCTACTGTGCCCCGGCCCATTGGGGCGGTTAGCTCAGTTGGTAGAGCACCTGCCTTACAAGCAGGGGGCCGGCGGTTCAAGTCCGTCACCGCCCATGGCTCGCCCGGAGCAACCCGGGGGTGTAGCTCAGCTGGTTAGAGCGCAGGACTGTCAATCCTGAGGCCGCGGGTTCAAGTCCCGTCACTCCCG
>CAMCDF010000059.1 GCA_945873475.1 Bifidobacterium breve
CCACCTGGCGCTGTCGCTGGAACGGCTGGAGCGCATCGCCGAGCAGCCCGTGCAGCGCATCGGGCTGAGCGCCACGCAGCGGCCCATCAGCGAGATCGCCCGCTTCCTCGGCGGGCAGGACGAGGATGGAACCCCGCGGCCCGTGAGCGTGGTGGATGCCGGGCGCGTGAAGGAACTGGACCTGCAGGTCATCGTGCCGGTCGACGACATGCGCGACATGGCCGAGCCCGGGCGCGGGCCGGAGGACGGCGGCGGGCAGGACCTGCTCGATGTGCTGGGCGGGGGCGCCACCCGCCGGTCGATCTGGCCCGCCATGTACCCCGCCCTGCTGGAACTGGTGAGGGCGCACCGCAGCACGCTGATCTTCGTGAACAACCGGCGCTCGGCCGAGCGGCTGGCACTTCGCCTGAACGAACTGGCAGAGGAGGAGGTCGCCCGCGCGCACCACGGGTCGCTGGCCCGCGAGCAGCGCACGCTGATCGAGGAGGACCTCAAGGCCGGGCGCATCCCGGCCCTGGTGGCCACCAGCAGCCTCGAGCTGGGCGTTGACATGGGGGCCGTCGACCTGGTGATACAGGTGGAGAGCCCGCGCAGCGTGGCCCGGGGCATCCAGCGCGTGGGCCGTGCCGGGCACCGCATCGACGTACCCAGCAGCGGGCGCATCTTCCCCAAGTACCGGGGCGACCTGCTCGAGTGCGCCGCGGTGGTGGAACGCATGCGCGAGGGGGACATCGAGGAGACCCACGTTCCGCGCCTGCCCCTGGACGTGCTGGCCCAGCAGGTGGTGGCCATGGTGTCGGGCGACGAGCCCATGACCGTCGACGACATCCTGTCCGTGGCCCGCGGCAGCCACCCCTTCGCCGACCTCTCGCGCGACCAGCTGGAGGGCGTGCTCGACATGCTGGCCGGGCGATACCCCAGCGACGAGTTCGCCGAGCTCAAGCCGCGTGTCGTATGGGACCGCACAGAGGGAACCGTTCGCGGGCGCGACGGCGCACGCCGACTGGCAGTGGAGAACGCCGGCACCATTCCCGACCGCGGCCTGTTCGGGGTGTTCCTCGCCGACGGACGCACGCGGGTGGGCGAGCTGGACGAGGAGATGGTGTACGAGGCCCGCGCGGGCCAGGCCTTCATGCTGGGGGCGTCCACCTGGCGCATCGAGCAGATCACGCGCGACCGCGTGCTGGTGTCCCCCGCCCCCGGGGCCCCCGGTGCTGTGCCCTTCTGGCGCGGCGAGGGCGTGGGGCGCCCCTACGAGCTGGGCGCCGCCGTGGGTCGCATGGCGCGCGACATCGCGGCCGCCGACCCCGACGACGCAGCCGCGCGGCTGCGCGAGGCCTCGCGCTTCGACGATCGCGCGGCCGCCAACCTCATCCAGTACGTGCGCGACCAGGTGGACGCCACCGGCACCGTGCCCAGCGACATCGGCATCGTGATCGAGCGCTTCCGCGACGAGATCGGCGACTGGCGCCTGTGCGTGCTCTCCCCCTTCGGAGCGCGCGTGCACGCACCGTGGGCGCTGGCGATACAGGCGCGCCTGCGCGAGGCCACCGGCACCGACCCGCACGTCATCTGGAGCGACGACGGCATCGCCTGCCACGTGGTGGACGGCGACGTTCTGCCCCCCACCGACGTGCTGCTGCCCGACCCGGCGGACATCGAGGACCTCATCCTCGGTGAGCTGGGCGGCACGGCGCTGTTCGGGTCGCGCTTCCGCGAGAACGCCGCCCGTGCCCTGCTGATTCCCCGCAGGCACCCGGGACGCCGCACCCCGCTGTGGCAGCAGCGCCTGAAGGCATCGTCGCTGCTCGAGGTGGCCCGCAGGTTCGGGTCGTTCCCGGTGATCCTCGAGACCTACCGCGAGTGCCTGAACGACTGGTTCGACATGCCCGCGCTGCGCGACCTGCTCACCCGCATCGGGTCGCGCGAGGTGTCGGTGACCGAGGTGGAGACCGACTCGGCGTCGCCCTTCGCCGGCGCGCTGCTGTTCGAGTACGTGGCGTCGTACATGTACGACGACGACACGCCCGCGGCCGAGAGGCGCGCCCAGGCGCTGTCGCTGGACCGCGACCTGCTGCGCGAGCTGCTGGGCCAGGACGAGCTGCGCGAGCTCATCGACCCCGCGGCGCTCGACGACCTGGAGGCCGACCTTCAGGGGCTGCATCCCGAGCGCCGGGCCCGCGGCGCCGACGGGGTGCACGACCTGCTGCGGCGGCTGGGCGACCTGTCGGAGGACGACATCGCCGCGCGCATGGAGGACCCCTCGGCATTGGCCGCGGTGATCGACCAGCTCGAGCGCGAACGCCGGGCGGCCAGGGCGCGCGTGGCGGGCGAGGAGCGGCTCATCGCCGCCGAGGATGCCGGCCGGTACCGCGACGGGCTGGGGGTCATGCCACCCGCCGGCCTGCCCGATGCCTTCCTCGAGCCCGCGCCGCGCGCGCTCGAGGGCCTGCTGGCGCGATACGCCCGCACCCACGGCCCGTTCCGCGGCGCAGACGCGGCCCGGCGCCTGGGCGCCTCGCCGTCGCTGGTGGATCAGACCCTCGGCCTCATGGAGGCCGAGGGAGGGCTGGTGCGCGGCCAGATGCGCCCCGGCGGATCGGGCGAGGAGTGGTGCGACCCCGAGGTGCTGCGCCGCCTGCGGCGCATGAGCATGGCGCGCCTGCGCCGCGAGGTGGAACCCACGGACCCCGAGGTGCTGGCCAGGTTCCTCCCGCAGTGGCAGCGCATCGACCGGCCCGACTCCCCCCCGGGCCCCGACGCCCTGCGCGACGCCATCTCGGGCCTGCAGGGCATCGCCCTGCCCGCGGCGCAGTGGGAGGCCGAGACCTTCCCCCGGCGGCTGGGGTCGTACTCCCCTGCGTGGCTCGACCAGCTGGCCGCGGCGGGCGAGATCACCTGGGTGGGCGCGGGATCCCTGGGATCGGGCGGAGGCGGTCGCGTGGCCATCTACCTGCGCGAGGACGCCGCGATGTTCGGGCCGCCTCCCGCCGATGCCACGCCCGAGGGCGATGCCGCAGCCGCCATACGGGCGGCGCTCTCCACCGGCGCCCAGTTCCTTGACGACCTGATCGACATCACCGGCGCGCCCCGCGACGAGGCGGTGTCGGCGCTGTGGGAGCTGGTGTGGGCCGGCGAGGCCACGAACGACCTGTGGACGCCCCTCAGGTCCGGTCCCCGCGGCACCCAGCGGGCTGCAGCCCAGCGTGCTCCGCGCGGCCGCACCTGGGGAAGGTCTGCCCGCATGCGCGGCGGGCGTGCCGCGCTCACGGGCGGGCGCTGGGCACTCACCGCCCCGCTGTTCGACCGCGCACCGTCGGTGGCCGAGCGCCGCCGGGCCCTTGCCGAGATCCTGCTGGACCGCCACGGCATCGTCACCCGCGGAGCCGTGCTGGGCGAGGGAGTGCCCGGCGGGTTCAGCGCCGTCTACCCGGATCTCGGCCAGATGGAGACCCTCGGCCTGTGCCGTCGCGGGTACTTCGTGGAGGGACTCGGCGGCGCCCAGTTCGCACTGCCGGGCGCCATCGACAGGCTGCGCGACCTGCGCGTTGACCGGCTGGAGGGTGATGAGCCCGACGTGGTCATCATCGGGGCGGCGGACCCCGCCCAGCCCTACGGCGCGGCGCTGCCGTGGCCACGACGCGAGGGCGGTCGCTCGCCATCGCGCGTGTTCGGGGCGCAGGTGGTGCTGGCCGACGGCGTGGCCATCGCCCACGTGGAGCGCGGTGGCCGCACCATGACCACCCTCGTGCAGCCCGACCATCCGTTCCTCGAGCCCGCGCTCAGGGCGCTTCGCGCATGGGCCCAGGCCGACCGCGCCAGGCGCCTGCGCATCGAGCGCATCGACGGCGCGGCGGCAGCCGACTCACCCGTTGCCCCGGCGATGGAGCGCGCGGGCTTCCGCCCCGGCTACCGCGGCATGGAGGCCGGCGACTAGTGCCCGAAGGCCAGGTGAGCCATCGCAACGCCATCGTGCTGACCCGCGCCATCGCGGGGGATCCACTGGTGCGCGTTGACGTGGCCGAACCGCGCCTGGGGCCGCAGCGCATCGCGGAGCGCCTGGAGGGCGATGTGCTGGACCGCATGGAGGCGCGCGGCAAGCACCACCTCTTCGTCTTCCGCAGCGGGCGGGTGCTGCACTCGCACCTGCGCATGGGCGGCGTATGGCGCGCATACCCGGCGACGGCCGAGGTGCCCCGCGGCGGCCTGTGGCTGGCCCTGGCCACCCAGCAGGCCGTGGTGGCCCAGTACCGGGGCCCCGTGCTGCGCCTGTACGAGCCCGGCGAGCCCCTCCCCGCCACCCAGGCGCTGGGGCCCGACCTGCTGCATGAGCAGGCCGACCCCGCCGCCATCGGGCGGCGCCTGCTGGGCATTGAGCCCACGCGCCAGGTGGGCGACGCGGTGATGGACCAGCGGGTGATGAGCGGCATCGGCAACGTCTACAAGAGCGAGACGCTGTTCCTCGCAGGCATCGACCCGTGGCGGGCCGTGGGAAGCCTGGCACCCCACGAGGCCGAGGCCATCGGCGCGATCGGATCGGAACTCCTGGCAATCGGCGTGCGCGACCGCGGGCGAATCCGCACGTACCGGCCACCGCTGGGCACGGCACGCCCGGGCGAGCGCACGTGGGTGTACGGCAGGCGGGGCAGGCCCTGCCGCGAATGCGGCACCCCGGTACGATCGCGCGGCCAGGGCGACGCCAACCGCACCACCTACTGGTGCGCCCGCTGCCAGGCCTGACCCATGTCACGGCTCTTCGACACACGCGATGGCAAGTTCGACACGCGACGCGTGGAGACGTTCTCGGACGCCGTGCTGGCCGTGGCCATCACGCTGATGGTGCTGCGCATCGCGCCGCCGGTCGCGCGCGACGGGCAGTCGGTGGGCGATCTGTTCTGGAACGAGACGGTTCCCGACGTCATCTACTTCCTCATCACGTTCGTGGTGATCGTCCTCTTCTGGATTCACCACCACGACAACTTCAAGTTGCTGCCCCGCAGCATGTCTGCGCAGGCGCTGTGGCTGAACATGGGCTTCCTCGCCTGCATCTGCCTGCTGCCCTTCGGCCTCGAGTTCTTCTCGCAGGAGAACGCATCGGTGCTGACTGTGGCCGTGTACGCGGGCCTCATGGCCGTGGCCACCATCTTCCTCGGGGCGCTCGGGCGCATCGCCCGTGGGTCGTGGGAGGGCGGGGCCTTCGTCGGGGCCGCGGTGTTCCTGCTGGCCATCCCCTTCGCGCCCCTTCTGGGGGGCTGGTGCCTGATGGTCTGGTGGCTCGACGTACCCATCGAGCGCCTGGTGCGGCGCTACAGGGCGCGGCGCGCCGCGCACACGCCCTAGGGGAAGGCGGGGGGCAGCGCGGGGCGGGGCTCTGAATCCGGCTGCTCGCGCTCGGCGAGCTCTGCAGAGGTCTCGCCACCGATGAGGATGACCAGGCCCGTCAGGTACAGGAACACGAGGAACAGGACGACCGCGCCAAGGCCGCCGTACACGCGGTTGTACGAGCCGAAGTTGTCGACGTAGATGCGGAACAGGTTGGCCACGATGATCCAGCCGATCACGCCCACCAGTGCGCCAAGCAGCGCGTCGCGCGTGCCCACACGACGCGCGTTGGGCGCGTACCGGTAGAGGGCCACGAGGAACCCCCAGAAGATCGCCGCACCGGCGACCCCGACCCCCACCTGGATGAGCACCTGGGCGGAGCGCGGGGCTCCCACCTGCTCGACCGCCCACTGCAGCACCGCGGGGCCCAGCACCGAGAGCAGCGTGGCCAGAACGAATGCCACCGCCGTGATGACGGCGGCCACGAGGGCACGCGCCTTCCCCTTCAGCCAGGGGCGGTGCGGCAGTTCAAAGGCGTCGTCGAGCCCGTCGGTGAGCGAGCCCACCACGTTGCCCGCCAGCCAGATGCCGGCGATGAGTCCAAGTGCCAGGAAGATGATGGACTGACCGGCGCTGGACGACGCCGACTGGAGGAGGCCGTCGAGGAAGTTGGCCAGCTGATCGGGAATCGTGCCGCGCGCGCGGTCGATGAGCGTGGAGTACGCCGACGGGCTGGCCACGAGCCCGATCACCGATATGAGCACGAAGGCGAACGGGATGGATGCCAGGAACGCCACGTAGGCGAACTGGCTTGCGCGGGCCATCTGGGCATGACGTGCCACCCGCCCGGTGACGGCGGTGGCAAGGCCCCAGAACGACCGCAGTGCGCTCACTGGCCCGCCCCCGGCCGGCAGCTACCTGCTCTGCGAGAGCAGCACGGCCAGGTCGGCATACGACAGGCCCTCGGCCGTCTGGGGAAGGCCCAGGTCGTGGTCGAGCGCCGCCGCGAGGGCGCGTGCGCGGGAGAGCACGGCGTCGTGCACGGGCTGCCCGGGCGCGGCGTCGGCGATGCGCTTGGCCTCGTTCCTCAACTGGTTGAGGTCTGCGGCGGGCGAGTTGAAGACCGGGCGGTCCCCGGGGCTCCAGGCGGGCGCGGCGGCCTCGTCGGGCGTTGTCTCGGCGTTCTCGGTGGTCACGGCGACCACCTTAGCGCGTGATCGCGCGTCAGCGGTCGTCCCTCGGCGTGGCCTCCGGGCGCGATGCGGCCCGATCCATCAGCGCATCCTGACTCGAGAACGGCTCCTCGCCGTCGGGGGGCAGCACGCGCTGCCACGAGCGATCGGGGTGCAGGCGCCAGGCATTCGCCGTGTCGGCCAGCATGACGTCGACGATCCCCACCAGCTCATCGGCCAGCGCCTCGTCGTCCACCCGCGCCACGAGGTCCACCCGGTCATCCAGATTGCGGGCCATGAGGTCGGCAGAGCCGGTGAGCGCGCGGCGGTCATCCCCGCTCGAGAACACGAAGATTCGCGAGTGCTCGAGGAAGCGTCCGACCACCGACGTGACCCGGATGCTGTCGCTGACCCCCGGGATTCCCGGCAGGAATCCGCAGATGCCGCGCACGCACATCTCCACGGGCACGCCGGCCTGCGACGCCCGGAACAGCGCCTCGATGATGCGTCCGTCGATCATCGAGTTGAGCTTCATGCGGATGTGGCCGGGGTGGCCCTGGCCATGGCGCGCGGTGACCCGGTCGATCTCGTCGATGAGGCCATCACGCAGGTGCTCGGGGGCCACGAGTGCCTGCCGGTACTCGGGTGGCCGCGCGAACCCCGTGAGGTAGTTGAAGAGATCCGCCACGTCGTCCACGACGTCCTCGCGGCACGTGAACAGCCCCACGTCGGTGTAGAGGCGGGCCGTGGTCGGGTGGTAGTTGCCGGTGCCGATGTGCGCATAGCGGCGCAGGCGGTTGCCCTCGCGCCGCACCACCAGGCACAGCTTGGCGTGCGTCTTGAGACCCGGCAGCCCGTACACCACGTGCACGCCGGCGCGCTCGAGCGCCTTGGCCCACCGGATGTTCTGCTCCTCGTCGAAGCGCGCCTTCAGCTCGACCAGGCACACGGTGCCCTTGCCGCGCTCGGCGGCACGGATGAGCGCCGGCACGATGGGCGTATCACCGCTGGTGCGGTAGAGGGTCTGCTCGATGGTGACCACGTCGGGGTCGTCGGCGGCCTCCTGCACGAAGCGCGCGACGCTGGCCTCGAACGAGTCGTACGGGTGATGCACGAGGATGTCGCCGCGGCGGATCTCGGCGAGCATGCCGCCCTCGTCGCCGCCACCGATCAGGCGCGACGGCACGCGGGGCTCCCAGGGACGATCCTTGAGGTCGGGGCGGTCGAACCCCGCCACCTGCCACAGGGCCGTGTGGTCGAGCAGGCTCGAGATGGGATAGACCTCGGCGTCGGTGACCCCCAGCCCCTCCTTGATCTCCTCGAGCAGGGTGTTGCTGCTGCGGGCCTCGACCTCCACGCGCACGGGGCCGCCGAAGCGGCGGCGGCTGAGCTCGCGCTCGACGGCGTTCAGCAGGTCGTCGGCCTCGTCGCTGATCGAGAAGTCGGCGTCGCGGGTGACGCGGAACAGCACCCGGCGGGTGATCTCCATGCCCGGGAACACCTGCCCGAGGTTCGATGAGATCACCTGCTCGACCGGCACCAGCATGTCGCCGGCGCGCACGAGGCGCGGCATCATGCGGGGCACCTTCACGCGGGCGAAGCGCGACTCCCCGCTCTCGGGGTCCCTCACGGTGAGGCCGAGGTTCAGGGCAAGGCCGCTGATGTACGGGAACGGCAGGCCGGGTCCGACGGCAAGGGGAATCAGCACGGGCTCGATCTCGCGCTCGAACCGGCCGCGCAGGTCCTCCTCGGCGCCGTCGGGCAACTCGTCGATGTTGGTGATCACGATGCCCTCGGCCGCCAGCGCCGGGCGCACGTCGTCGCGCCAGACCGACGCCTGCAGGTCGACCAGTTCGAGCACCCGCTCGCGGATGCCCGCGAGCACCTCGTCACGGGGCAGCTGGTCGGGCGTGGACGACGGCCGGCCGGCCTCGAGGGCGTCCATCACGCCGGCCACGCGCACCATGAAGAACTCGTCGAGGTTGCTCGAGAAGATGGCGAGGAACTTGCACCGCTCGAGCAGCGGCTGCGAGTGGTCGGCCGCCAGGGCCAGCACCCGCGCGTTGAAGTCGAGCCACGAGAACTCGCGGTTGACGTAGAGCGCGGGGTCCGAGAGGTCGCGCGGCAGGGATCCGACGGTGGCCATCAGGGCATCAAAGCCCTTTTCCCGCGCGCCATCCAGCCCGTGCGGCAAAGCCGCAACACGGCGGCGCCCCCGCGTTTCAGCGCGTGACGGTGGCCGTCACCACGTATCGCGGGCGGACCAGGCGCTGCGCCCCGGCCAGGCGCACCTCCAGCAGGTAGCCGCCGTCCTGCTGCGCGCGGAACCTGAGGGTCTCGGTGGACCCCTTGTTCACGGCCCCCGCCACCAGCCACTGACGGGCGAAGCGCGCGCCCTGGCGGTACGCCGGGGCGCCGGGCTTCCACAGGTAGAGGTCGACGTCGTTGCCCGCGGCCACAGTGGCCTCCGCGGTGAGCGACTGCCCCTTCTTCAGGTACACCACGGAGTAGTCGCGCAGGTCGGCCCAGGTGCGCAGCATCCCCGACCGCTGGCCGAACGAGTATCCGCGCGCCACCAGCACGCCGGCGCCGGCAAGGGCGCGGGCACCCGGTCCGTCGTCGTCGGGCTCGGGGGCATCGAGGGCGGGCGGCTTCATGGCCAGCGCCCGCGCGAGGTCGATGACTCCGGTTCCGCGCGCGCGATCGAGGCCGTCGCGCGACCCGCGTGCCGTGGCCATGAGGATCTCGGTGATCTGCGCCGCGGTCAGCGTGGGGCGGGCGGCCAGCAGGCGTGCGGCAGCGCCGGTCGCCACAGCCGCGGCCATCGACGTGCCGCTGCGGGTCTCGAAGCGGGGGCCGCCTTCCGGGCCCCTCGCGCTTCCCGCCGTGATGTCGCGCCCGGGCGCCGCCACGGCCACGTGCAGGCCGCGCGTGCTGTCGGGAAGGGCGGTGCCCGCCTCGTCGGTGGCGCCCACCGCGAGAACGTGGCGGTAGGCACCGGGGTACTCGCACTGCGTGATGCCGGCCACGCCACAGGTGTCCTTGCCGCTGTTGCCGCTGGCGGCGATGACGAGGATTCCGGCGCGCACGGCCTCGTCGATGGCGTCCTGCTCCGCCTTCGACCGCGAGCTTCCCTGCAGGCTCAGGTTGATGACCCGCACGCGGCGACTGATGGCGTAACGGATGCCGTCGGCCACGGCCTGCGCCGATGTCTGGCCCGTGGGCCCCGCGATCTGCACCGGGAGGATCAACACGCCGGGGCCGGCCTCCGGGCCCGACGCCACGGTCGAGATGATCCCGGCCACCACGGTGCCGTGCCCCTGCACGTCGCGCAGTGGGTCTCCCCCGCCGAAGGCGAACGACCGCGCGTGCTGGGTGTCGACCCGGTTCACGAGCCCGGCGGCCTGGGGCGAGACGCCGGTGTCGAGCACGGCCACCAGCGGCGGCTGGTTGTAGATGCGCCCGGCGGGCTTCCACCGGATGGTGCGCAGCCAGGCCTGCGAGGTGAGCAGCTGGGAGTCCTGGTCGAACGCCGACTGCATCTCCCGCGCAGCGGACTGCGCCCGCACCGGTGCGACCAGCGCGGGCGGCGGCGTGGCATGCACGGCGATCATCGGCGCTTCGCCACCGCGACGAATACCAGGCCGGCGATGAGAAGAATTCCCACCAGCACGGCCACCAGCACGCCAAATCCAAGCGCCAGCGGTACCCCGATGACGATGGCCTGGGCGCCACCGATGATGATCAGCAGGTCGCGGCCGAGCCCGGCCGGCACGCGGCTGAGCAGGCCCACCGAGAGGGCCAGCACGATGGCTGCGCCCAGCAGCACCCAGAGGAAGGCCGGCCGCCACACCAGCAGCAGCACCGCCTCGGCGGCGGCCAGCATGACGGCCAGCAGCAGGCGCCTGCCCACGAGCGCGTTGTGCCACCGCGCACCCTGGCGAGGGGGCTCCTCCTCGATGACGGTCTGCATTTCCGGCACGGGGCCGAATCTAACAGCGGCGGCGGGTGGCGCTAACGTGTCCGGGCATGTGGCGACGTGTGGCAATCCCCATCCTCTGCGCGGTATTCCTGGTGCCGGCGACGGCCATGGCATCGGGCCG
>CAMCDF010000060.1 GCA_945873475.1 Bifidobacterium breve
GTGGTGCGGTGGATCATCAACCCCGCAACCGGCCTGCTCAGCACATCCGACACGCTCCCGGCGCCCGATGGCCACGCTGGCGCGTGCGAGGGCAGCATCAGCAGCAACCAACGCCTGCTCGCCATCGGCGTCACCGGCATGTCCGGCGGCGCATATGCGCGGGTGTGGCCCCTCGATGGGGACGGCCGCGTGGGCACCCAGGCGCCCTCGCTCACCTACGCCCCCATGTCGCTCGCATCGGGCTTCGCCCTCGATCCCACTGGGTCGTTCGCGTATGGCACGTCCTCGGCCATATCGAACATAGAAGGCGGGCTCCATCAGATGCGCCTGACGGGCGATGGGGCCACTGCCATTCCCACCATCGTCGGAGGACTTCCCACAACCCCCTGGAGTGGAGTGAGCGTGGCACCGGCGCAGCCCGCCATGACTGCACTCGCACCGGCGACCGGGCGCGCGGGGGCGGCCCTGGCGCTCGATGCCTCGGGCTCCACCGACCCCGACACGCAGATCGCGCGATACGACTGGCAGTTCGGCGACGGCAGCTCCGCAGCCGATGCCGGCCCCCGACCGACGCACGTATACGCGAGGGCGGGCGAGTACACCGCGCGGGTGACGGTCACGAACACGGCCGGATGCTCCACCGACCCGGCGGGCAACTACACCGGGCGCATGAACAGCTGCATCGGCGGCCCCACCGCCACGGCCACGGCAACGGTGCGGGTGACTGCACCACCCGCGTCCGAGGGCGCCACCCCGACATCGGGCGGCGTGACGCCGCGGCCGGCGAAGCTCGCCGCCACCCTGCGGCTGAGGAACGGCGTGGGCACCACCACGGGCACCCTGCCCGCGGGCGCGACGCGCGTCACCCAGACCGCGCGCACCGGAGGCAGCGCCGCCACTCAGGCATTCGTCGAGATGGCCAGGGCGAAGACGGCGAAGGGCACGTGCACGATCGCCGTGGTGCGCAGCAAGAAGACGAAGAAGGTGACCAAGCGCACCTACCGGTGCACGATCCGCCTGGCCAAGGGCGCTTGGGCGGTGACCACCACGGCGCGCGGCGCAGCCGGCGTGGTTGCCGAGGGCAGTCGGCGCGTGGTGGTGCGCTAGCCGGCCGGGCCCCGGCCCCCGATCAGTCGTCGCGTCGCAGGGCCTCGAGGTGAGCCATCACGCCCTCACGGATGGGTCCACGAAGGTCGATGTCGAGGGCCGCGGCCAGTTTGTGGCCGAGGGCCGTCACCTGATGCGGGTCCAGGCGCCCGGCCACCGACAGGATGGCGTCGCGGTGCACCCGAACCAGCGAATTGACGTCCACGGCGTTCTCCGTGGGCAGGCCATAGCGCGCCGGATCTTCCTCGAGGTACAGGAGGTCACGCACGGCGCCTGAGCGCACCTGGTCCCGCTCGGCGTCGGTCAATGTGGTCAACCGGGTGAGCTTCAGCGCCGCGTACTCGGGTAGTGAGCCCATCGGCCGGCTCTGCAGCAGGACCATCGCGCGCACCGAAGGCGTCGACGGCAGGGTGGCCCAGACGATCGCGCCGCGAAGGTCAGCGAGCAAGGAACGCGGCGTAGTCGAACTCCTCGGTGTCCTCGCCGGATTCCGCCAGTTCGTGAATCCTCAACTCGAGGTCGGTGATCCCCATCTCGTGCGGCACGTGGTCGCCGAACAACGCCTGCATTCGCAGGAAGAGGTCGAGCGCCTCGGTGTCGATGATGGCCGCGTACGGCTTGCCGTACCGCATGACCACCACCACCTCGTCAGGAGCGGGGTCGGGAATGCGCACGTCGTTGGCGGCCACAGTGCGGGTCTTCATCGCCTCATTCCTCCATGTCGTCCGACATAAGTGTATACCGGACGAAATGCCCGCTCAGTGATCCATCCGTGGCGATTCATGCACCAGACCGTAAGCCCATCCGCGCGGATGTGCGACACCTCACCGCAGCAGCGAATCGGGAGGGCAGCGATGCAGGGAACAGAGGCGCACGGGGTGGCCCCGGGACCCATCGCACTGGCGCTGGCGGCAGCCGGCGAGCGCGGGGGCATCCATGGGCACCACCATTGGCGCCGCGTGGGCGAGACGGGCATCGACCTGGCGCACGAAGAGGGCGTGAGCCGCCACGTGGCGCTGCTGTTCGCGATCCTCCACGACTGCCGGCGCGAGAATGACGGGCGCGACCCCGGCCACGGCCCGCGGGCGGCCGCCCTGGCACTGGATATTGGGCACGAGCCGCTGGGCATCACCCCCGATGAGCTTCGCACCCTGGCCCACGCCATGCGCCACCACGACCGCGGCCGGGTGAGCGACGACCCCCTGGTGGGCGTGTGCTGGGACTCCGACCGGCTCGACCTGATGCGTGTGGGCATACGGCCCGACCCCGCCCTGCTGTCGACGGCGGGCGGGCGGCAGCCCGGTCGCATCGCCGCGAGCATCGCCCGCCACGGCGAACCGCCCCCGTGGCACCAACTGGCGCAACTTGCCCGGCGCGTAAGGGCCGGCCCCACTCCACCTGACACCTCATCAGACAGAAGATGAGGGAGAGACGCATGACGACGCGGACGACGAACGAGATGGGCCTGCCGCTTCAGGCCGGCGACACGGTTACCCACAGGGGCATTTCGGTGACGCCCCTCTTCCCCACCACCGACCCGGTGGCCCAGTACGTGTCGCTGGCAACGGCCGCGGCGCAGGGGTTCACGGTGAAGGAGGTCGACGACGACGGCTCGGTGGGCGAGCTTCTGGTGACCAACCCCACCCCGCACCGGGTGCTGCTGTACGACGGCGAAGAGGTGCTGGGTGCCAAGCAGAACCGCATCATCAACATGGCGGTGCTGGTGGAGGCCGGGGCAACCCTCGGCGTTCCGGTGTCGTGCGTGGAGGCCGGCCGGTGGAACTGGCAGACCGATGAGTTCACGCGGGCAGGCCGCGCGCCGTCGCCCGACGTTCGCCGCGCCAAGGCCGAGCACATGCGCGAGGCGCCCACCCGCCGGGGCGTGGCGCAGTCGGCCGTGTGGGATGCCGTGGAGCTCAAGGAGATGCAGCACGGGTTCAGCTCTCCCACGTCAAGCCACGGCGACCTGATCGAGCAGCAGCGCCCGCAAATCGAGGAACTGGCGCGCGCCTTTGCGCCGCAGCCCGGCCAGTGCGGCATGGTGCTGGGCATGGACGGCCGCATCAGCTGCATGGACGCCGTGTCGCGACCCGACGTGTGGGCCGACCTGCACCAGGCGCTGCTGACCGGCTACATGCTGGACGCCCTGCCGGCCGTGGGCCGCGCCCCGGCGCCCGACGGCGCCGTGGGCGAGTTCCTCGCCGCGGTGGCCGGTGCCACCCGCACAGCCGGCCCCGCCGCGGGCCTGGGCACCGACCTTCGCCTGGCGGGAGACCGCGTGGTGGGGTCGGGCCTCGACCTGGACGGCGAGCTGCTGCAGGTGACGGCCTTCGTCAGCGACGGCACCGGCGACGACGGCCTCGAGGTGAGCATCAGCGTCTCCCCGCCCCGCATCGCACGGCCCAGCCGCCGGCGCGTCTAGGGGTTCAGCCGCCTGAGGCCTGCACCACCGTCAGCAGCGCACCGCCGCTGGCGGTGAATCCGGTGCCCGACACCTCCACCACCTGCTGGGTGGTGGAGGTGGTCAGCACCATCACCGATCGCGTGGACTGCGGATACGCCGGGCTGGTGGGCAGGCCGGACATCACCACCGGTTGGCGCGAGGGCTGCGGCACGGTGAAGCCCCATGTCACGGTGCACGATGTTCCCCCTTGGCGCGCGATGGCAGACGTCGCGGGCGACGACTGCACCGGGGGCTGCGCCAGGTTGACGCCGGGAATGGACGGCACCAGCGCACGTGTCTGGGTGAGCGTGCCGCTCCAGGTGAACGCATCCGGCGGGGCGCACACGGGCAGCCCGGCGGCCTGCAGCGCGACCAGCGTGGGGCTGTCGGGCAGCACGATGCGCGCGCCGGGGGCCAGGGTGAGGCTCTGGGCGCTGATGTTCACCCGACCCTGAATCACCAGGGTCGCGCCGGCCTGCACGGTCACGCTGCCGAAGGTCAGACCGACCGGCGCGCCGTTACCCAGCCCCAGGGTGGCCGTGGTGCCGGGGCGCACGGCGAGAGACTGCGCTGATGTGACCGTGACGGCAGCGGGGAAGCGCAGCGCGTTGATGAGCAGCTCGTACTGGGTGGCCTCGGCGTTGGACCGATCGAGATAGGCGAGCACCGCCGACATGGGCACGTCGTCAACCATGAGGTTGGCCTGGGCGAGCGCCGGCGGCATCGCCCCCCGCAGCGCCCGCATGCGGTAGCGCACGCCGTCCGGAGTGCGCGCGGCCCGGGTGATGGTGACCACCACGCGCCGGTTACGCCCCTGCGGGTCGCGGCCGGTGAGGATTGCGTTGGGGGCATCGGTGCTGAAGGTGCCGCGCCACAGACCGATGAACTTGTGCTCGGGCAGCGTGGCCGTGCGGCGGCCCGGGCGGTCTTCGAAGGCCAGCACCAGGCGGTGCGCGGTGCGCAGGGTCACGTCGGCCACCGCGCCGGTCACGGGGCGAGCCGACGCCGTGCCCGCCGATTGCGAGAACAGCAGCGAGGGCTCGGCCGTGGCCATGGATGGCAGCGCCGCGCCCACGGCGATGGTTGCGATGGCGGCGATGCGCCTACGGGGGATGGCCATGCGGCGAGGCTACCACCGGGCGGCGCAGGCTCAGCGCGAGCCGGGCGGGCGGGCCCGCATCCACCTCGACGCGTTGCCCGCCCGGTCGACCACCCTCACCAGCGGGCGTGCCGCCGCCACGCGCACCGTTGCCCGCCGGGCATACGGCACCCGGGCAACCGGTCGTCGCGGCCCGGCGGTGGCCTCGAGCGACTCCACGCCCGACAGCCCATCGCGGGCCCGGCTCATGATGCGCGCGCCACCCCTCACCTGATCGGCCGTGGCCTGGTCGATCACCGGCGCGGTGGTGTCGAGGATGATGTCGTCGGTGTAGGTCTCGCGGGCGTCGATGCCCGGCCCCTGGAAGCGCACGTACACCACGTGCGGAAGGCGCGAGTCGGCTGCCTGGTCGAGCCTGAGCGTGGCCTGCGCCTGCACCGGCTGCGCGCGGACTCCCCTGAACCCGCCGTCGGTGCCGATGCGCATGGTGGTGGCGCCGGCCGGCCACGAGAGCTCGAGCGTGACGCGCTGGTTGTTGGTGAAGCGCTCGCCCTGTTCGATGGTGACCCCCGGGTCGTCTGACGGCGGCACCACGCGCACGTCGAGGTCGTGCTCGGCGGTTGCCTGCCCGCCGGCCGGGGCGGTGGCGCGCACCGCAACGGTGGCGTCGCGGTCGGGTGACACCCTCGCGCTGGGCGCGGCGCCGGTGGAGGTCTCGAACTCGCCGTCGCCGTCCAGGTCCCAGTCGTACGACAGCTCGCCGCCATTCGGAACCGATGCCGCCGCCTTCAGCAGTACCTGCCGGCCCTTCAGCACGAACAGCGGGGGGTCGACCAGCCGCACCTGAGGGGTGTCGCGCACGTCACGGGCAGCATGGGCCTCGGCAACGTTGCCGACCGCGTCGATGGCGCGCACGGTCACATGGCGTGAGCCGTCGGGCATGTGCAGGGAGCCCACGGTCGCCGTGCACCGCGATGCGCACTCCCCCGCCCCCACCTCGGCGCGCACCAGGCCATCCACCAGCACCTCGTAGCGCGACACTCCCGAGCCGGAGTCCCACGAGGGATCCCACGTAACGGCCTCGCCCGACCCCACGGGCCCGGCGTCACCGTGCACCGTCGGCGTGCTGGGCGCGCTGCCATCAACCGAGAACGACGTCGACCTGGTGGCGGTGCCGTAGCTGCAGATGCGCGACCCGTACGACATGTAGCAACTGACCTGCGTGCGCACGTTGGCGCGGGCCAGGTACGTGCCCTCGGCCAGGTTGCGCCATGAGCGTGTCCAGTCGCCCCCCGGGGTGAACCACCCCGACGACGAGATGACGCGGCTGTTCAGCACCAGCTGGTCGTTCGCCTGCCCCGCCCACGACGGGCGCTGAAAGGTGATGTGGGCCTCGGTCGCGCCCGTCCACGCCGTGCCGTTGTTCCAGGCGGCGTTGTTCACCACGATTCCGATGTCGGCCGCCGACTGGCCCAGGGCGGCGGGTGCGGCTGCCAAGGTGACTGCGCAACTGGCGGCCAGGGCGGTGCGCGCAACGGTGCGCATGGGGTCCTCCCGGTAGGTGACGTAACGGCACGTCACCCGGCGGGGGCCGGGGGCTTACGCGGGGGCGGCCAGCCGGGGCGCGAACGTCGGGGTCACCAGCGCCCGCGACCGTTGGGGTTGCACATGACGGGCATGTAGGGGTTGACGGGGCCCGCCCCCGGCAGACAGCGCGGCATCGAAAATGCGAGGGCGGGCGGGAAACAGGTGGCCCAGTCGTTGGTCACCACGCCCGGGGCACAGATGACGTTGTTGCTCACCGCGCTCGGGGCGTAGATGCCCGCGGAGAGGAACGAGTACGGGTCGCTGGGCATCTGCGTGAGCACGCCGAAGGGGTTGCTGGCGCCCGTGAAGTCGCTGCCGCTCACGTTGGCTCCCCCGAACTGCGAGGTGTCATCGCTGAAGATGGCGCCCCGGAAGCTGGCGTTCACGAGGGTGGCGCTGGTGAAATCGCTGCGCAGGAAGGTCACGCCCGAGAAGTTGGCCCCGGTGAACGTGGCGAACTGGGCGTCCATGTCGCTGATGTTGGCGCCCGTGAAGTCGACTCCTGTGAAATTGGACCACGCCGCGTTGGCACCGCCGAGGTTGGCTCCCCTCAGGCTGATGCCACGGAAGTCGGCTCCCCCGAAGCCCACGCCCGCCAACTTGGCGCCCGGGCCGGCGAACACGCTGCCCGCGGCGCCCCACCCGGTGGGGAACTGCTGGGGGAAGTCCACGGGCTGGCCCTGGATTCCCGCCAGGTTGGCGCCCGCCATGAACGAGCAGCCGAAGAACACCCCACCCACCTGCGCGCCGTTCCACTGCGTGTTGGTGAGGTCGGCGCCGGTGAGGGTGGATCCGGTGAGGTTGGCGTTCGTGAGGTTGGCGCCCGACAGGTCGGCCAGGGCGTAGCTGGCGTTCGACATGTTGGCGCCGGCCAGGTTGGCGCCGGCCAGTCCGTAGTTCAGGTCGGGAGGCGTGGAGTACGGGCACCCGCCACCGTTGCTGCGCTTGGGCGCCCCCAGCGCGCCACCGCGCGTGCGACTGAGGTTGGCCCGGCGAAGATCGGCCCGATGCAGGCGCGCGCCACGAAGGTCGGCCCCGTGCAGGTTGGCGCCCCGAAGCCGCGCTCCGGTGAGGTCGGCACCGCGCAGGTCAACCCGGTGCAGCTTGGCCCCGCGCAGGTCGATTCCCCGAAGGTCCTTGCCGCGCAGGTTCGTGCCGCGCAGGTCGGCGTGGTGGCACGTGGCCTTTTTCGCCGGCACGCAGGTGGTGGAGGTGCCGGAGGCGGTGGCGCCTGCTGCGCCCGCAAGGCCCAGCAGGGCGAGGGCAGCGGCAGCGGCGGATCGGCGGATCAGGCGAGGGGTCATGGACGGAGGATAGCCGCGGCCTACGGCAGCGACTCCTTGAGGTAGTTGCACTCGTCCTCGAGCTCGTCGACCATGTCGGGGATGTTCACGCTGATGCGGCGCAGCGCCCGGTAGGTGAGGTTCTGGGTCGATCGCTGGCCGGCGGCGTCGAGCCCGGCTCCGCGGTAGGCCTTCATCTCGTCGTCCAGCGCGCCGAACTTCTCGCAGGCGAAGGCCTTCTTGTTCTTCGCGTACTCCTCCACCAGCGCGTTGTACTTGGTGATGAAGCCGCGGGCGTCGGTGACCATGGTGGCGCGGTCGAACGCGTTGGGCTGCTGCGTGGGCTTCTCGATCCACTGGCCGGTGGTGAGCGAGTACTGACCGCTGCCGGCCTTGGGCTGGTAGCTGGCCCCCCGCTTGCCGTGGAAGGTCACCTCGAGGGGCACGCCGTAGTAGTTGATGCGCCCCTCCTGCTTCAGCTCGGTGTAGTTGCTGAGCAACTTCGCGAGCGAGTTGAGGTTGTCGGGGGTGACGGTGGGCGAGCTGAGGAACACGTGCACGCCGAAGTCGGCCTTGTCGTCGTACTCGTACGACGCGTTGCTGCCGAACAGTTCGATGGCGTCCACCTTGGCCCCGGCCCCACCGAGGCGCTTCACCAGCGTGTTGACGTTCTGGATGGTGTTCGCGCGGACGTCCGGCTTCATCTCCTCGCCGTTCCACAGCTTGGGGTCGAGCACGGTGGGGAACGTGGAGATCTTCACCATCGCCTGCTTCAGCTGCTCGTCGGTGTCCCTGGCGATGGGCGGCGCGCCCGACTGGTTGACCTCTGCGAGGCTGCGGTCGGGCCCTTCACCTGCGCCGGCCGCGTAGGGCATGCCGCCGGATGCGGATGCAGCGGCGCGGGTGGTGTCGGTGGATGCGCTGTCGGACGACCCGCAGCCGGACGCCACGAGGGCGCCCGCCAGCACGGCGGTGGCGACTACGGCGGGGACTGCACGCTTCACGGGAGACCTCCAGAGGGTCCGTCGAGCTTTCGCTGCTTCAGGGCGACCGGCCTACCCTACTGCGGGGCAACGGTCAGGGTGGTGGGCGGGTTCCCATCGAGCGGGCGGGTGGGGCAGTCGACCGTGATCGTGGCCGTAGCCGCGGTGCCGGTGGCGGGATCGGTGTACGAAAACGCGGGGCCGTCGGGCGACGCCGGGCCGCAGGCCTTGCCGGACGCCGTGCCGAAGGCCCACGACTCACCCCACGCCGCCGTGGACGGGCCATCGTCGATGACGACGATCGTCTGCTGGCGGTACTTCAGGCGCATTGAAAGGCCCGTGACCTGGCTGGTGCCGCGCTGCTGCAGGGCCAGGGTGAAGGCCGGCCCGGGCGTGAGGGTTGACCACGAGTCGTCGTCGCGGTTCCAGTACACCACCGGGCGAAGGCCGGCGGTCGCCTGCTCGCCGTCGGCGATGGTGGACCACTGCCCGCTGGGCCTGGCGTTCCACGGCCCCGAGGCGTTCTGCTGGGCAACGCGGATGTCCACGGGCAGGTTGTTCTTGATGACCAGCGGCAGGTCGTAGGTGATGGCCGCATCGCGCTTGACCGTGATGGTGGGGGTGGTGGAGTCGCCCGCGGCAGTGGACGCCGTGGATGCCGGTTCGGACGACGATCCGCAGCCGGCGAGGGCGGCGGCAGCGAGGCCGGCGGTGGCGGCCAGGGCAATGGCTCGGGTGCGGGTGCGGGAGGTGCTCAAGGGGGATCCTTGGTCGGCGGATGGCTGGCGCAGCCTAGCCACGCCGCCCGCGGAGCCCTACTCCCCCAGGGTGCCGCGGGGGCGCACCCAGCGCGTATCGATTCCGGTGGCCTCGGTGATCAGGTCGAAGTCGCCGTCGTAGTGCAGAACGGGCACGCCGGCGGCCTCGGCGGCAGCGCTGATGAGCAGGTCGGCGTGCCCCACCTGCCGCTGGTGCAGGGGCCCCTGGTCGGCGAGCAGGCCGTATATCTCGAGCGCGCGATCCCATTGGGGCGGGCCGATGGGGCAGATGGTGAGCGTGCCGTAGTCGCGCCGCATGCGGTGGAAGTCGTCGGGGTTCCGGGCCGAATAGAGCAACTCCATCAGCACCGGCATGCACGTGAGCACGCGCCCCTCGGCCACCTGCTGCCGGAAGTCCATCAACTCGCCCGGCGCCCGCTTCGCCCACACCCACACGCTGGTGTCGGCGAGGTACCTCAGTGCTCGCGGGGCTTGCGAAGTTGCTTGAGCACCTCGGGCGTGAGGTCGTCGATCGGCAGGTCGACCAGACTGCCGAGGTCGTGCGTTCGCACCACCTCGGCCAGGGCCCTGTTGATGGTGTCGGTGGCCGTCGTGGTGCCGAGCACCTGCTGCGCCCGCGCCAGCAGGTCGGCGTCTGCGTTGAACGTCATCCGCTTCACCCGCCTGCCCTCCATGTGACGCCCCCGATGCCATGGCGGCCACCGTAATGGCCGCCTCCGCGCGTATGCATCGCGGAGTGTGTCAGATATGCATCGACACCCATGGCACCCGGAGGCGCCGCACGTTCCTGCTTCTACTCGTGGTTGCCCGAGAGCATGGCCGCGTAGTCGGCCTCCAGCTGCTCGCGCTGCAGGGCCTTCACCTCGCGGTCCATCTTCTTGATGGCGCGCGAGAAGGCCTTGTCGATGGCCTTGTCCAGCTGCCAGTCGCCAACCACGAGCAGTGCGACCTCGCCCTCGTCCAGCAGCTCGCCGAGCTCCTTGACGTCCTTGCGCGACATGCCCTTGAGGAAGTGACCACCGAGGCCACCGGCAAGCGCGCCCACGCCGGCGCTGGCCAGGATGGACGGCGGGAAGATGATGCCCACCACGGCGCCCACGGCCGCGCCGCCCCATGCGCCCTTGCGCGTGGCGGTCTCGTCCTTGTTCACGTGCACCTTGCCGTTCTCGTCCTTGCGGATGACGGCGGCGTCGAAGTTGCCGATGGCGTCTGCGGCGTAGAGCTCCTTCACGACCTCGTAGTCCGCCTGGGCGTCGTCCTCGCTCGAGTACGTCGCGACAAAGATGAATGTGGTCTCGTCATC